>JAAYND010000188.1 GCA_012521035.1 Methanomicrobiales archaeon | reverse complement strand
TCTGTCCATGAGGTCATCCCGGATGCGGTCTTCTACGGAACCGATGCGGCGTTTCACACCCGGCCGGTCCCGGACCTCGCCGCCGCAAACTGGCTGGTATCGGCCGACTACCTGCGGGAGGAGTACGCTGATGCAGTCCTCCTCGATATCGGGAGCACCACCGCCGATATCATCCCCCTCAACCGTTTTGAGGACCTCAAGGGGCTGACTGACACAAAGCGGCTCCAGAAGCACTACCTCGTCTACACCGGCATGCTCAGGACGAACGTCGCAACGATCCTCCCGGCGGTCACGCTGGACGGGACGCTGACCCCGGTGAGCACCGAGTACTTCGCCGCAAGCGCCGACGCGCACCTCGCACTCGGCCACATCACCCCTGAGGACTATGCCTGCCCGGCCCCGGATAACGGTGAAAAAACTCAGGATGCAGCACTCAGGAGGCTTGCGCGCGTCGTCTGCGCCGATATCGATGAGATAGGACGAGACGGAGCCCTCCAGGTCGCCCGGGAGTTCTGGCAGGCACAGCGAACACTGATAACCCGCGCGGTGGGGCGCGCACTCTTCCAGAGCGGCGCCGGGCATGTGATCACAGCCGGGATAGGAGCAGACCTCTTTGCCCGGGAACTCGATGGCGTGACGTTGAACCGGGAGCTCGGGAAGGTCGCGGATGCACTGCCTGCGCATGCGGTCAGGGAGGTGGCGCTACGGGTCGCTGGAGACTGACCCTCATCCTGATCGCGGTATCGGTCGGCATCACGGCGATCTCGCTCGCCCTCGGCTTCCCCCTCTTCTTTCTCTTCCTAATTATACCGCTGGTCCCGCTCTTTAAGAGGGCCCCTTCTGTGAGACGCTGTCCGGTCTGCGGGTGGGAAACCACAGGCAGTGAGCGCTTCTGCCCCTATGATGGGACACCCCTCACGCCCGAGGGTAGATATGGCAAGGTTCAGCAGCGAGAGCGGTAGGGGGATACCGAAGAGTTCAGTCGCCGGTATCGTGCCGAAATCCCGGGAGGCGTAGTTCCGGATCGTTCCGCGATCCACGACGATCCCCATGGCCCTGAGGTACTGTGCCACCCGGTTGAACGGCATCTGTTCAGATAGGAGGACGCAGAGGTCGATGATCGGTGCTGCAAGGCGCGTATCCGGATAGAAAGGCGCATCAGCGTAGCAGAGGCGACCGCAGTCCTGGCAGTAAAAGCGCTTCACAGAGACCCTGATAGTGCGCTCCTCCCCGTCCTCGAGTATGACGGCAAACCGCTTTGCCCGCAGATCGTGCCCGATCACCGGACCACCGCATGATGGGCAGGCGGCGAGGTCGGTGAACTTCATGCCATCCATCGCTGTCAGGGCGTTGCCCACGAGATCGACAAGCATCGGCGGGACTGGCAATATATTCTTTGTGATGGCAATGCTCTCCTGTCAGGGTGTACGAAAGGTGTGGGCGTCCGCTGATAAGAACATATTCTTTCGGCAGACACATACCCCGGCCCCCCTCGGGAAGGTTGGTTGAACAAACGTACTTGACTGATGTGAGTACTGAGATCTAAAATCCATGAACAATTCTCTGCCTAAAAGCCATATAAAGATGTACAATCCCCCTTTTGCCTGACAGGATCGCCGGAAACGCCCGGGCAGATCAGGTTAACCACTATAATTTAAGTAGCTTAACATCAGATATTCGGTCGCCAGAGAGGCGATAGATACATGACGTTAAAGTATGTTGCTACAACGTGCCCCTACTGCGGTACGGGATGTAGTTTCAACCTTGTCGTTCAGGACGGCAAGGTAGTTGGAACCGCACCGTACCGCCGTTCCCCCGTCAACGAGGGAAAGGTATGCCCGAAAGGCACCTACGCCCACGAATTCGTGAACAGCCCGGATCGTCTCACAAAGCCCCTTATCAAGAAGGATGGCAAGTTTGTCGAGGCGACCTGGGATGAAGCATACGACCTGATCACTCAGAAGTTCAAGTCCTACAAGCCCGATGAGTTCGCAGCACTCGCATCAGCCAGGGTCTCCAATGAGGAGAACTACCTGATGATGAAGTTCGCCCGCGGCGTCATGAAGTCCCGGCATGTCGACCACTGTGCCCGTCTCTGCCACGCGTCCACCGTTGCAGGGCTCGCTGCATCGTTTGGCTCCGGCGCGATGACGAACTCTATCGGCGATATCGCTGAATCGAAGTGCATCTTTGTCCTGGGGTCAAACACACTCGAACAGCACCCCCTGATCGGGAGGAAGATCGTCCAGGCCAAGCAGAACGGTGCAAAGGTCATTGTTGCCGACCCGCGCTACACCCCGACTGCCCGGCTGGCCGACCTCTACATGCCGTTTGTCTCCGGTGCCGACGTCGCTATCCTGAATGGTCTTATGCAGGAGATCATCAGGAACGGCTGGGAGGACAAGGAGTTCATCGAGAAGAGGACAAAAGACTACGAGAAACTCAAGGAAGTCGTCATGAAGGAGACTTACAGCCTTGAGAACGTCTCGAAGATCTCCGGCATCCCGGTCGAGCAGCTCAAGCAGGCTGCAGAGTGGTTCGGCACCACAAAGCCCGGCGCTATCCTCTACTCGATGGGTATCACCCAGCACACCGTCGGTGTCGACAACGTCCGCTCGGTCGCAAACATCCAGCTGCTCACCGGCAACCTTGGCAAACCCGGCTCCGGCGTGAACGCACTCCGTGGCCAGAACAACGTCCAGGGTGCATGCGACATGGGTGCACTCCCGGTCGTCTTCACCGGCTACCAGAAGGTCATCGATCCGGCTGCCTATAAGAAGTTCGCCGACGCCTGGGGCTTCCCGGACGGTATATGCGAGCCGAAGAACGGCTACGAGGTCACCGTCATGATGGATGTCCTGACCGACAACCCCGGTGAACTCAAGTGCATGTACATCATGGGTGAGAACCCGATGCTCTCCGACCCGGACCTCAACCACGTCAGGGAAGCCATCGGCAACCTGGAGTTCCTCGTCGTGCAGGATATCTTCCTGACCGAGACCGCCGAACTCGCCGACGTCGTCCTGCCCGCGGCCTGTTACGCGGAGCGCGGCGGCACCCAGACCAGCACCGAGCGGCGCGTCCAGATGTGGAGGAAGGCCCAGGATCCGCCCGGTGAGGCGAAGGAAGACTGGCAGATCATAAGCGAACTTGCGGCCCGGATGGGCTATGCTGCCCAGTTCCCCTACAAGGACATCGAGGAGATCTTCACCGAGGTCGCCGCCCTCACGCCGTCCTACCACGGCATGAATTACGAGCGGCTGAACAAACCCGAAGCACTCCACTGGCCCTGCCCTGACATCGACCACCCGGGAACCCCGATCCTCCACCGCGAGAAGTTCTCGCACCCCGACGGCATCGGTGTCTTTGCCCCGATCGAGTGGAAACCGCCGGCGGAAGTCCCCGATGCCGAGTACCCGTTCGTGCTTACGACCGGACGTATCCTCTGGCACTGGCACACCGGCAGCATGACCCGCCGATCCGAGACGCTTGATGCCGAGGTTCCGACGGGCTGGATCGAGATCAACCCCGAGGATGCAAAGGCGCTCGGGATCAAGGACAAAGAGAAGATCCGTGCCGTCACCCGCCGTGGCTCGGTCGATGTCCCCGCAAAGGTGACCCCCGATATCATGAAGGGTGTCATGTTCATGCCGTTCCACTTCGCCGAGTGTGCGGCAAACATACTGACGAACAACGCTCTCGACCCGATCGCGAAGATCCCGGAGTTCAAGGCCTGTGCTGTGAAGGTTGAGAAGATTACGGAGGCCTGAAGATGGTAGCGATTGGCGATATGTTATACACGTGGGCGGCAGATGCCGACGTGCTGGAGAGGGGTGAGTGCGGAGGCGCGATCACCGCCCTGCAGCAGTATGCCCTCAAGTCCGGCATGGTGGACGCTGTCCTCGCCGTCCGGAAGGGCGCGGATATATACGATGCGGTTCCGACCTTCATCACCGACCCCGCCGAGGTCGTAGAGACGGCAGGCTCCCTCCACTGCGGGACGCTCCTGCTCTCAAAGCTCGTCAAGAACTACCTTGACACCAACAAGACCGCACGGCTCGGTGTCACCGTCAAGGGATGTGACACGATGGGTCTCATCGAACTTGCGAAGCGCAACCAGGTCGACCTGGATCGCGTCATCCTGCTCGGCGTGAACTGCGGCGGATCGGTCAGCCCCATCACCGCCCGGAAGATGATCCGCGAGAAGTTCGAGGTCGACCCTGACATCGTCCACAAAGAGGAGATCGATAAGGGCCAGTTCATCATCGAGTATGAGGGTGGCCATAAAGGGATCAAGATCGACGACCTTGAGGACGAGGGATACGGCCGCCGGTCGAACTGCCGCCGATGCCTCTACAAGGTTCCGCGCCAGGCCGATCTCGCCTGCGGAAACTGGGGTGTTATCGGCGATAAGGCCGGGAAGGCCACGTTCGTAGAGGTCTGCTCCGAGAAGGGTGCAAACCTCCTCAACGCGGCTGTTGCAGCCGGTGCCGTCAAGACTGAACCCGCAAACCCGA
>JAAYND010000187.1 GCA_012521035.1 Methanomicrobiales archaeon | reverse complement strand
GAGACCCCCGGCGTCGGTGCCAATGCGCAGGCGGTCAGAAACGGTGATGAGGTCATCTTCTACTGGAGCGAGAGTATGAGTTCAACCCCGGCGAGTTCTTCAGATGTCATATACATCAGGGTCGTGATCCCGGCATCATCCGGCGGTTCTGGACCTGATTCTCCAGGCAAAGAGGGTTCAACGCCCGCCTCTATAGGAGGAGATGAGGAGAGCGTTGATCCCGACTCCGCGTCGTTCTCACTTGATATGCCGGCCGGGGTCACCGTCGAGTCCGGGGAGTCGGGCCAGATATTCTCGGTCAAGACCGCCGGAGAGGAGGTTACCGTATCAGGAAACACCTTCGCGATCAACCGGAGCGGGGTCGTGTTGACCATCGCCGCAAAGGAGATCAACGAGAAAGGCGGCGTGGCAAGTGGCCTCATCGAGAGTGTCACAGCATCGATAAGCCCGGTCGCAGGCGAGATCGAGGGGCTGGGTAATATCACGGCCTCGCTGGACCTCAACCTCACCGGTATACCGGCAGCCGGCAGCCGGCTCGATATAACATTCAACGCAACCCCGGAGAGGGTAGCAGGAGATGCCTTCACCCTTGCCGCCGCGGAGAGGGATGAAGAGATCACGGCTCTTGCCTACACCATGACCGTCACACGGACGAACCTGGAGAATGGTGAGGATATTGCCGGTGCGGTGATCCGGATGACCATAAGCCCCGGATGGGTGGAGGAGCATGGCGGCGTGGATGCGCTCAGGATCGCACGATTCGCAGAGGACGGCACATACCAGGTACTCGAGACCCGGATCGCCGGGATCGATGAGAGCGGGAACCTTATCGTTGAGGCGACCTCACCCGGCGGCCTCTCGGTCTTCGGGCTGCTGGCGGTCAGGTCAGCACCCATGACACAGGGTACCCCCGCGACGGTAGCAACAACCGCCGCGGCCCCTGCTACGCTATCGACAACGGCGACGCCGGCCTCTCTCTCATCGCCGTTCATCATATCTGCGATGGGCGCAGTCCTCCTCATCGGAGCGGTATATCTCGTCATCATGCGGAGGAGAGAGCAGTGAAGCACGGCATCCTGCTCATACTCCTGCTCTGCATCGCTACCTGTAGCACGGCGGCGGCCTACCCGTATGGAGCGGGCGACGCGGCCGTGCAGGGCGGGCTTGACTACATCAGATCCTGCCAGCGCGACGACGGCGGGTTTGCCGAGGAGGGAAGGGATACGAACCCCGGCACTTCATGGTTTGCGGTTATGGCGATCGTTGCCGCCGGAGAAGATCCGCACAACTGGAAGGTGGGCGGCACGTCGGCGATCGACTACTGGAGGTCGGCGCCTGACGCCACAAACCCTGAAGGTACAGCCGAACTCGGGAAGATGGTCACCCTCGTCACGGCCGCGGACGAGAACCCGCGCGCCTTTAACGACCACAACTACGTCGCTGAACTCAAGGCTCGCATGAAAGCCGACGGCCAGTTCGGCGATTTCGTCTACACCACATACTGGGCGGTCCTCGGGCTCGCCTCGGCCGGCGAGGATGTCTCGCTCCCTGCTGCCTGGCTGAAGAAGCAGCAGAACAAAGACGGCGGTTACGGCTGGATGCCGGGCGCCGAGAGCGACTCTGACGACACCGCCGCCGTTATCATGGCACTCATCGCCGCAGGCGAACCGGCAGACACACCCGCCGTCGCACGGGCGATAGATTACCTCCGGGCACATCAGATGGACGACGGCAGCTTCAACTATGGTGGGACTTCCTCATCGAACGCCGCCTCGGCGGCATGGGTAATCCAGGCGATCGTTGCAGCCGGGGAAGATCCGTCATCGTGGTCGAAGAACGGCAACAACCTGATCACGACGTTTGCAAGCCTCCAGCGGCCCGACGGCTCGTTCCTCTGGACAGCATACACCGCCGATAACCCCTGTGGCATGACGGCGCGGGCAATCCCGGCCCTGCTCGGCAAACCCTACCCGATCCTGCCCGGGCAGGCGGCACCCGATCTCCCGGCACCGGGGCGGCCTGCAATAGCAGCGCCGGAGGTAGCGACGCCGGCAAAGCAACAGACAACCTTGCCTGTAGCGGATCCTGTGGAGTGGCAACCCGTCACTATCACCGATGACTTCGGTGAGAAGGTCAGGCTCGATACAATGCCGGTTCGCATCGTCTCCCTCGCCCCGGCCAACACCGAGATCCTCTTCGCCCTCGGTCTCGGTGACCGGGTGGTCGGCGTGACCGATTACTGCAACTATCCGGCGGAAGCAACGGCGAAACCGAAGATCGGCGGGTACTCCACCGTGAACATTGAGCGCGTGATGGCCGTGCAACCCGATCTGGTGGTGGGTGCTTTCGGGAACACCGAAGAAGTGATCAATCGCCTTAAATCACTCGGCCTCGCCGTGCTCGCCCTGAACCCGGACTCGATTGAAGGGACGCTCCACGACATCAGGCTCACCGGAAAGGCCACCGGCACGGAGGCAGAGGCGGAACGGTTGGCGGTATCGATGGAAGCGCGAATCGATGCTGTAAAGGAGAAGACGAAGAGCGTGACCGAACCCCCGACAGTCGCCCATCTTATCTGGTATGACCCGATCTGGGTCAGCGGAAGCAACACCTTCCAGGATGAACTGATCACCTCTGCCGGTGGCACCAACGCCTTCCCCGATCTTGAGGGGTGGCAGATCGCCAGCCTGGAGAGGTTCATCACCACCGACCCTGATGTGATCATCGTCAACTCCGGAACCGGCATGGGTGACGAGGGCGTCGACCTCATCTACCGTTATCTCATGAACGAACCGCGCCTCAAGACCATGAAGGCGATCCAGCAGAACCGTGTCTACATCATCGATTCCGATCTCATCGACCGGGGCGGTCCGCGCCTGGTCGACGCCCTGGAGGAGGTCGCTGCCGACATTCACCCCGACCTCTTTGAAGGAGGCGCCCGGAGCGAGGCCTCTATACCCCAATCTCCGGGTTTCGGTCTGATCGCACTCGCCGGTGCGCTCTTTGCTGTCTTCCTGTTCAGGGTGAGGAGATAACGCCGGCGAAGAGTGACGACTGCAAAGGCCTCTTCGGGAGGGTATGCGCGCAAGCGCCGCTTGAGCCAGGAGATCCGGCCTCCGGGTAGCCTGCCGGCGCACCGCTCCCCCTCCGCGAAGGGCACTTTTGTAAACATTTATTACGTTAAATAAGATGTACTTGTAATGATGAAGAAGAGATGCCTGTTACTCTCCCTCGCGCTGTTCATCCTCGTGGTGGCCTTCACCGGCCCGGTGGCAGGGGATGCCGGGAGATCCCTGACGGTGATCGATGATGCCGGAGAGACTGTCACCATCCAGGGAATACCGCAGAGGATCGTCTCGCTTGCGCCTTCCAACACCGAGATCCTCTATGCTATCGGTCTTGAAGACCGGATCGTCGGCGTCACCGACTACTGCGACTACCCGCCGGCAGCCGCCGGTATACAGAAGATCGGCGGGTACAAGACCATCAGCGTTGAGAAGGTGCTCGCGGCTGACCCTGACCTGATCCTCGCTGCCCCGGGGAGCACCGATGATGTGGTCGATCGCCTGCGGGCTCTCAGTATGACGGTTCTCTCCCTCGATCCCGGGACGATCGATGACGTCCTGCGGGATATCGAACTCCTCGGAAGGGTGACCGGGCAGGAGGAGCAGGCGGCGGCGTGCATGGAGGGCCTCCGTCTCCGCATCAGCGCAGTGACCGAAAAGACGGACTCCCTGGCGGAGAGACCCACGGTCGTCCATGTCGTCTGGCATGACCCGATCTGGATCAGCGGCAACGGGACGTTCCAGAACGAGGT
>JAAYND010000186.1 GCA_012521035.1 Methanomicrobiales archaeon | reverse complement strand
GCGCCGGCGAAGACCGCCGCCTCTCTCTCCTCATCATCCGGGACGCTGACATTCGAGAGGTACGGCCCGGGGTCTACCGCGAGGGACGCAAAGACCGCGCTCTCCCGAAACCCCATGGTGTGGTAGACCCGGTAACCTACCTGCTCGGCGAAGACGTCATCGGCCTGCTCCGGGTGCTGGTCCGAGCGGATATAGATGGCGTTCTCCTCCGGGACATAGAGGCCGAGCAGGTTTTTTCGCCCACGCACCTCATCGAAGACTTCATTCTTGCTGTCGATGTAGACGGTGAGGTTCTCCATGTACTCACTCCTGATCTTGGTGCTCTGCTGGAGCACCAGGGCTTCTGCGAGTGTTGCCCCGGCGCCGTTTCCATCCCTGTTCTCCAGGCGGAATCCGGCGACCGGGCTCACCGAGAAGGCTGAACAGACGACGATCAGGAGAATGATCGCCGCAATCAATCGTGATCGAAATCCCGTGTCCATGGTTCGCTCTTCCTCTGTTTCACAAGAGTTTCGAAGAATTCAATATATGCTTTTCTATAAATAAAGAACGTTTTATAATTGATATTCTGCCAGATATCCAGATTATATCCATGTATTTATCGAATACTACCATCTAAAACATCTCTTCGTTTCAGAGGAAGGAATATATACTCATCCTCTGTGAACTCCATCCGACACCTAATTACCCATGCAGGCGCATAGTTAGAGACAATGAGACAGATCGCCCTCTACGGGAAAGGTGGAATCGGGAAATCCACTACTGCAGCAAACCTCTCGGCAGCTCTTGCAGAGGATGGGCTTGATATCCTGCAGATCGGCTGCGATCCGAAGCACGACAGCACCCGCATGCTTATGCACGGGACATGGATCCCGACGGTGCTCGACCTCATCAGAGAACACGGGGACGAGAACATAGCCGTCGATGATGTGGTCTACCGGGGTTTTTCTGGGGTGCGATGCGTTGAGGCAGGCGGGCCTGAGCCCGGTATCGGATGCGCCGGCCGGGGTATCATCGCGACGTTCCAGCTCCTCGAGCGCCTGGGCGCCCTCAAGGGAGACGTGATCGTCTACGATGTTCTAGGGGATGTCGTCTGCGGCGGGTTTGCCATGCCGATGCGTGAAGGCTATGCGCAGGAGATCTACCTGGTCACCTCCGGTGAACTGATGTCGATCTATGCGGCAAACAACATCGCCAAAGCCATCGCCCGCCTATCTCGCCGGGCGCGGAGCAGGTGCACGCTCGGCGGCGTGATCTGCAACGCGAAGAACATCGAGGGAGAAGAGGAGATGGTGGCTGAGTTCGCCCGCCGGATCAACTCCCGGCTCATCGCCTACATCCCCCGATCCCGGGACGTCCAGATTGCTGAACTGCACAGGCAGACGGTCGTTGAGTACGCCCCTGAATCAGACCAGGCAGCGGTCTACCGGGAGCTGGGGCGCACGGTCTACGCGAACCAGAAGACGAGCATCCCCACCCCCCTCGAGATGGATGAACTCGAGTCCTTCGCCTTTGAATTCGTCCAGGTTTGAGGGGTGTACCCTGACCGGAGCGCTCTCGGTGCTCACGGAGGTACGGGACGCGGTCTGCATCATCCACGGTCCGGCGGGGTGTACCCACCACAACTTCTCCCTCCTTCACGCCACCCTCCTCTCAAGCGGCCGACTCGTGGTCCCCCGGCTCCTCTCCACCAACCTTACAGAGAACGACATCATATTCGGAGGCGAGGAGGCTCTGGAGGCGACCATTGCACAGGCGCTCTCACTCTCCCCGGCCCCGGCCTCGATCTTCGTCCTCTCGACCTGCATCGTCGAGACGATAGGAGACGATACCGGAGCAGTCTGCGCAAAACCCCGGGGTGTCCCGGTGATCGCCGTTCCGACCGCGGGGTTCCTCGGCGGTGTCTTTGACACCGGGATCAGGAATGCCCTCTCATCGGTGGCATCACTCGCCGGGCCGGGGACGACCGATGCGCCCCTCTCGGCAAACCTGATCGGGGAGAAGAACCTGGAGTACGGCGTCGATGAGAACGCGGCCGAGATCGCACGCCTCCTTGACCGGCTCGGTATCGAGATCAACCTCAGGTTTGTGCGGGGGATCTGCACGCACGACCTCGATCGCCTCGGGTCGGCCACCGTAAACATACTCAGGGAGCCGGCGCTTGAGACGGTCGGCGAGGATCTCCGGAAGCGGTTTGGCACGCCTTTTGTGGCCTCGTTTCCCACAGGGCTCTCGGGGACGTGCCAGTTCCTTGAGGAGGTTGGCCGGGCATGTGGTATCGACGCCTCCGGTGCCATCGCGGATGAGCGCGCCTACCAGGAGGCGATGCTTGAGAAATTCCGCGACATGGCGGGGAATCGGGTCACTTTTCAGTCAGCGCACCCCATGCTCGGCGCAGACCCGGCAGCGGAGACCGTCTGCGCTGAGTGCGCCCGGGCCCTCGACCTCACGGTCGCCCCGGACGGAGTCTTCGTGCCGTTCCCGTACCCCTCGCCGGTCGGGACGGCGGGGCTCCGGCGGATGCTACACGGGTGGCGGATCCTGATCCGGGGGTAGGGAGCGGCGCGTCACCTCTCCCAACCTTCAAGTGTGGGGGTGCTGACATAGTATCCATGCACCGGCGCGTGATAACCTACTCAAGGAACGCATTCCTCCCCCTGACAACAGTCTGCGCAAACCACTGCGGTTACTGCTGTTTCCGGACCCCCGTGCGGGAGGGGTGCATCATGCCTCCCGATGAGGTGCTCCGCACCCTGAAGGTGAGCGCAGACCTCGGGTGCACCGAGGCGCTCTTCACATTCGGGGAGCGCCCGGGTCTGGTTCCCGGGTTCACCCCCCTGCTTGAGAGGATCGGGTATTCCGATATACTCGATTACCTCTACGACCTCTCGCTCGATGCCATACGACTCGGTCTTCTGCCGCACACCAACGCTGGCATCCTCTCCTACCAGGAACTCGACCGGTTCCGGGAGGTGAACGCGAGCATGGGGCTGATGCTTGAGACGACAGCGGAAGTAGCCGCGCACAGGAACTCTCCCGGGAAAGACCCGGCCGTCCGTATCGATATGATCGAGAACGCCGGCAAGCTCTCGATACCGTTCACGACCGGGATCCTGGTCGGGATCGGTGAGACGATGGATGACCGGGAAGAGTCTCTCCAGGTCATCCGCGATCTTCATGAACGGTATGGTCATATCCAGGAGGTCATCGTGCAGAACTTCCGCCCGAAACCCGGGACGCCGATGGAGAGGATGCCGACCCCCGGGACGGATGAACTCTGTGCGACGATATCCCTCGCCCGCGAGATCCTCCCCGGCGATGTCTCGGTGCAGATACCGCCAAACCTCGCCGATGCCTCTCACCTGATCGGGTGCGGCGTGGACGACCTCGGCGGGGTCTCCCCGCTCACCATCGATTATGTCAACCCCGAGCGCCCCTGGCCCCAGATCGAAGAGTTAAAGAGGGTGGTCGGCGATGCCGAACTGCGGGAGCGCCTCTGTATCCACTCGCGGTATATCGAGAAAGGCTGGTACTCTCCCCTCCTCGAGCCCCTGATCAGGGAACTCTCGGAGAGGATCGATAACTATCATCACCGATCCCGATCAACATCAACCAGGAGATTTGACCATGAAACAGGTTGACCTCCTCTACGCGGGGAAGGCTAAATCCGTCTATCGCACCGACGATCCGGAAGTGTATATCGTAAAGTTCCGGGACGATATCACGGCCTTTGACGGTGAGAAGAAAGATACCCTGAGCGGTAAGGGAAGATACAACGCAGAGGTCTCTTCGTTCCTCTTCAGGTACCTGGAGGAGAACGGGATCGGGACACACTACCTCGCAAGCCTTGAGCCCGCGACGATCGCGGTGCGAAGACTTACGATGTTCCCCCTCGAGGTGATCGTGAGAAACATCGCGGCCGGGTCAGTCGTGCGCCGCTACCCGTTCTGTGAGGGTGAGCCGCTCGACCCGCCGGTGATCGTCATCGATTACAAGAGCGATGAGCACCATGACCCGATGCTGAACGATGACCTGATCTACGCCCTCAACCTTGCCACACCCGAGGAACTCGACCAGATCAAGGCCATGGCGCTCTCGGTAAACGAGGTGCTCCGGGAGTACCTGGATCAGCGCGGCATCACCCTGGTCGACTTCAAACTCGAGTTCGGCCATCATGATGGTGAGATCGTCGTCGGCGATGAGATCAGCATGGACTCGATGCGGCTCTGGGATAAGGAGACCGGGGCGTCCCTCGATAAGGACGTCTACCGCTTCAGCAAGGGCGATGTCATGGAGACATACGCCGGCGTCGCGAAGCGGATACTCTCGCCACCCCAGAGCGATCGCATGTAGAATCTGATATACTCACCCGCCCTCCAGGATGGCGGCACAGAAGGAGGGGCCGGCCAGGATGGGTCCCCCTCCTCCGGGAGGCGAGTTACTCGCGTGGGGCGGGGGTAGCGTCAAAATCTATAATTCAGAGGGTCTCCATACCAGAATGCACGGGCCCCGGAGACCCACAGAACAGGAGTTTCGTTATGACCGAAGAAGAGATTGAGGAGATGCGTAACAGGGTAAAGCAGTACGCAAAAGAGAAAGGTTTCGTGTTGAACGTCAATGAAAAACAGCTCTCGGCTGTCCTCCGGGGGCTTGCCCGGAACGAAGAGAGGTTCGGGGCGGCATACTGTCCCTGCAGGCTCCGGAGCGGAGATCCCGAGAAAGATAAGATCATCATCTGTCCCTGCATATACCACGAGAAAGAGATCGAGGAACAGGGCATGTGCCACTGCCGGCTATTCTTCAAGAAAAAATCGGAATAATTTTTTTTGGTGCGGAGAGGGGGGGTTTCCCCGCCCGGCATCGCAAAGAGATTATTTGCCGCACCCCCAGACGGGCGCGGGATGTCCCGGTTCCGGTGGCGGACCGGATCAGTTCATACCGGCTGCTCCTTGCCGGGGGATATTTGCCAGAGCACCTGACCGGCACAGTGGCAATGAAATCCATGTTTTCTCTACCTACGAGGTTGGTGTGGAAGACTTCCCCCGCGAGAGGATCTTCCAGGGGTAGGGAACCGCAAGGAAGAACGGGATAGCGAGGATGATCGCAAGCGGGATCGTCATAAACCCGATCGAGAGCGACGTCATGTCGGCGATCCACCCGGTGACCGCAACGCCCAGCCCGCCCACACCGACCGCGAGCCCGAGCATCAACCCGGAGACGAGCCCGACGTTCCCCGGCGCTATCTCGTGGGCCATGGCGACCGTGACGGCGAAGGTCGACCAGAGGATGAACCCGAATATGATCAGCGCGACCAGTGATATGGCCCCACCGGTCATGAGGAAGACGAAGAACGGTGGTATGGCGGTGACGAGGCCTACGATCGTACACTCCTTGCGGCCATAGCGGTCCGAGAGTGACCCGCCGACGAGCTGCCCGACTACCCCGGCTATGAGCATGACCGAGACCAGGAGGTTTGCTGCCACGAGGTCGATGCCACGCATGGTGAGTATGGTCGGGAGGAACGCGACCGAGCCGAATATCGCCCATGCCCGGAGACCTGAGGCCACGACCAGGAGGACGATCGCCCGGCGTGCAGGACGCGCGTCCCATGCGGCCATCTCAGGAGACTCGCGGCGCTCCTGTGCGGGCAGGACGTAGCGGAGAACACCCGCCATAACGATGCCGGGAACTGCAAGTATGACAAGCCCGGGAAGACCCATGAGGCCGACAGCCACACCGGCGCATATGGGGCCGACCGCGTACCCGAGGTTCCCACCTATGACGAAGTAGGAGGTGATCCGGCCCCGGCTTGCATCCCGGGTCAGGCGGCTTATGGTCCCGAGCGCGGCCGGGTGGAAGAGGGCATGCCCGAGCGCCGCTACAGCGACGGATGCGAGAACCAGGTAATAGTTGTTGAGCAGTCCGACGATCGATATGAATATTGCACCGAGGAGGACGGTGATGCTGATATGGATCGCAAGTCCCCGGGTATCGTAGAGCCATCCGACGAGTGGCTGCATCATTGATGACGTCAGGTTGAAGACCGTGACGATCAACCCCGCCAGGAAGAACGAGTAGCCCTGTTCTACGATGAGGAGCGGCAGGATTGCGGGGAGGACCGGCGAGTAGAGATCGGTCACCAGGTGGGCAGCAGAGAGCCCCCATACAGATTTTGCATCAGATGTCACAGTGTCAGATCCTTCTTACTAAATGTACAACTTCTACAGTAATATCTACCCGGTCCCTGCAATGGTGCGCAAACGTCCGTCGCATGGGAAATATACACCGGATCACCTCTTCAACCACCGCGCGGCCTTCGGTGTAGGCGGCCACAAAGGAGCCTGAGCCCTCGTTGAATATGCCGTAGACCTCGCTCCCGATCTCAAGCGCCCGGTCGATGAACGGCCGGTCGGCATGCGCCTTCTGCGCACCAAACGGGGGATTCATCACGACGGTGTCACACGTAAGCGCGGCCCAATCTATATCAGCGCTCCTGATATCGGCGACGATGAAGTCCACCGCTACCCCGAGCGTATCCGCGTTTTTTCTGGCAACCTCTATCGCAGCCGGGTCGATATCCACACCGGTCACGGTTGACGCGCCGAGGAGCGCCGCACCGCAGGCGAGTATACCGGCCCCGCACCCGAGAT
>JAAYND010000185.1 GCA_012521035.1 Methanomicrobiales archaeon | reverse complement strand
TGTCATCCGCATCCTGCCCCTCGTACTTCTCGGTTGCGGTCATCTGCGTCCTCGACGTCTTTGCATAGACCATATCCATGCCGATACCAAAGAGGAGGAGGCCGCCGGCGATGCGGAACGCCTCGATGGATATGCCAAAGAGCTGCAGGATCCAGCCACCGGCGACGGTGAAGATGAGCAGTGTGACAAGAGCAAACTCGGTTGAGTCTCGCGCAACCTTGAGTTTTGCGGCCCCGTCCATCGTACCGGTGAGGGAGACGAAGATCAGGGTGGCGGCGAGCGGGTTCACTACGATGATGATCGAAGAGAAGCTCAGCAGCACAAAACTCAGGAGGTCAACCATGAGTGATCAGATATCGGCAGGTTTGCTATTAGAATTTGCGGTTTCGCAGGAGGATGAATATCCTTTCGCTCCGGAAATGCAGATTCATGAGGCTTGAGGCGCCCGGAGGGTTGCGGCAGCGAGCAAGCTCCACCGCCCGGGCAGGCCTCTCCGGGAGGTAAGAAGCGCAGGCGCATCCAGGGCCTTGCGACAGAACAACAATAGCGCCCTTAAAACCAGGGTTTCATGCAAAATTACGGAAAAGTCCGGCGAAATTACCGATGGAAGTGCGTCGCCAGGCCGATTCCAAAAAAAGGTATCTCCGCCTCTCACTCGTAGAGGACGGGCTCATCGATCTTCGAGTACTCGACCAGCTCAGGGGGTACGAAGTGGATACCGATCTCACGGTCGGCGCTTGCGGGGGAGTCGGATGCGTGGATCACGTTCCGCCCGATATCAAGGCCGAGATCGCCACGGATTGAACCCGGTGCGGCCTCTGCGGGGTTTGTGGCGCCGATCATCGTCCTGACGACCGCGACCGCACCTTTTCCTTCCCAGACCATCAGGAAACAGGGGCCGCTCATGATATACCTCTTCAGGCCGGGGAAGAAGGGTTTCTCCAGGTGCTCCCGGTACTGTTCGACGACCCGCTCTTCAGGGAGGAGCTCGAGCTTTGCCGCCGCAAGCTTCAGTCCCTTCGCCTCAAACCGGGAGACGACCTCCCCGACGAGTCCGCGCTGGACACCGTCGGGCTTGACCATCACAAAAGTGCGATCCATGGGATCACTCTTTGCCACGGGCCCGCCGTCCGGCCGCGGTCCACCGGACGCGGCGCGGCACCCGGCCGAGCCTGTAGTTGTTCTGGCACTTGCTGCTGCAGAAGTAGTAGATTGTCCCGTCCCGCCGGACAAACATCTTGCCGGTGCCGGGCTCCAGGATCTCTCCACAGAAACTGCAGATGTACCTGTCGACCATGATTTTACCGCCTCGAGAGCTTCTTGGCTTCACGCTCGGTCTCGAGCAGCGAGAGGATGTCTCCCTCCCGGATAGGGCCCACCGTGTTGCGGGTGATGATCCGGCCCTTGTTTGGACCATCAAGGACCCGGCACTTCACCTGCTGGGCCTCTCCATGCATCCCGGTGAGGCCGATAACCTCGATAACTTCTGCGGGCGTTCCATCGTTTGCCATAGTCTAACTCCTCACTGTTTCAGTGCAGTCATCTGCTTTGCGATCTCTTCGACGAGATCCTTTGCCTTGCCGGGCTTGACGATAGCAGCAGCAGCAGAACCGACTTCAAGGCCGCTCGCCAGGCCGATATCGTTCTGCTTTGTGATGTAGATGAACGGGATCTGTTTCTCATCACAGAGCGGCGGCAGATGCATGACGATCTCTTCAGGCTCAACATCAGCCCCGATAAGGACCAGCTGGGCGATGTTTCGTTCTACTGCCTTTGTTGCTTCGTTGGACCCTTTCTTCACCTTGCCGGTATCTCTTGCTACCTCAAGGGCTTCAAGGGCCTTATTCTGGATCTCCTCAGGAGTCTCAAATTTCACGTATGCCTTTGCCATAACTCACCTCTTTCAGGGGCAGGTATTCCACCCCGTCATCATTCATCAGTAGCGTAGCTGATCGAATGTGCTGTATTATGTCAATAAGACGAGAGATAAAGGTTTGTCATTTGACCACGCCCGGGGGCCTGCGGCCCGGCCATCCCCGTGTGAGCACGGCCGGCGGCAGCGCTATACCGCAATCTGGTATATCTGGACCCCGCGGGCATCATAGATGATCTCGAGCGCTTCGGTCGGGAGTGAGACCGCGTAGCGATCGCGCTCTTCAGCGCCCACGTAGAGCAGGGTCGCATTGTATGACCGCGCAAGGTCGATGGTTCTTGACGGTTGCTCGTATATCGCCCGCACATCAGCTCTCCGCTCACTTATGTTTCCCATGTCTCCCCGCCACATGTACTCATGAAACGGCATACCGAGGATCGTCGGGATGCCGGTGAATGTCGATACCCGGGAATAATAAGTATAATCCCCGCCCTCGGCCTCGACGATGATCTGATCCCCCGGGAGATCGCGGAGGAATGCGATCGCCGCCGCATCCCCCGGGTGTGACGCCTGAAGATACGCCGCCCCGTCGAGGGTGCGGCCCTCGTAGCCAAAGTCGATGCTGAGGGCAAAGGGCGTGGCAAGGAGGAACAGAACAGCGATCGCCGGGAGAGCCCTCGCCACTCTTTGATCGATCCTGATGCTCTGGAGCCACTCGCCGACGATGATCGAACACGCCGTCCCCATCAGGATCCAGGCCGGGAGATAGAACTTAAAGACCGTGTTCATCCGGAAGTAGGCCTCGCCCATGTTGTCCTTGAGGTAGAGAAACTCGGTGGCGATGATGATCAGGAGACCGAGGATCGCAAGCGTATCCGTGACATTAGACCGGCGGCGGCAGACAAGGTAGACCAGCGGGACGGCGGCGATGGCTGCGGCCGGGTAGCCGATGAGCAGGAACGGGAGTGCGGCGAGCAGGATGCAGGGGCGCTTCCGGATATCGGGAGCGCAGGCCGCGATGAGCACGGCGAGGAAGAACCCGTGGACCAGCAGGAACTCTACCGGGGCGGAAGGGGCCGTGACGAACCCGATCCCCTCGATCCCGGGGCTGTTCAGGTGGATGTAGAAGGGCAGGTAGGTCGCTACCGCAAGCGGCGGGACGGTCGCAAGCACCATCCAGGATCTCTCCTCATCCCGCGAGAAGTTCCCGTAACGCCGCCAGATAAGAAGTCCGAAGACCAGTGTCACCGGCGCATAGATCAGCACATCCCAGGAGTTGACGCCGGGCATCGACCCGAGGGAGAGGGCGGCAAGCCCGCAGAGGATCGCCCGGCCCCGCATCGAGAGAGCTCCCCAGCGCATATACGCAAAAGTCAACAGGAAGAGCAGGAATACCTGGTTGAAAAGCCCCATGACATGCGGATGAAGATCGCCCCAGAGCATCGAGAAGAGGGGGTACTCGTTGATGGTGCTCTCGATCGTCCGGGTGCTCCCCCAGAGGATATCCGACCACGGAGCCCCGGTGAGGAAGAGGTAGACCGCGGAGGGGTTTGGGAGGAGGAGTATGAGCACCGGGAGCCACCGGTGACGGTTCAGGAGGAGATGCCCGAGGGCGTAGAGCGAGACCGTGGCAAGCCCGAGAACGGTCGGGAGGGCAAGGTTGAACGTGATAATTGAGGGCACACCGGATACAAGCCCGAGCGCTCCGTTTGTCCAGTATCCGATGTAGTAGTAGACATCCAGGGTTCCGCCGGCATACCAGGGGTCGAGGGGCGGGATGACCGGATGGCGCATGATCGACGCGAGGAACGCGTGATCCATGAACTTCTCGGCGTAGGAGATGGTCGGGTTGATCCAGCGCACCTCAAGCATGAAGAGGAAGGGGATCAGGAAGGCGGCGTCCGGGCGGAGCGATGATCGTAGACGCTCCCGCGTATAGAATCTCCGCGATCCGGCATAGACGATCGCCCCTGCAAACGGCAGGAGGGCGAGCCATACCGGAAGGCCGAGGAGCCCGCCGTACCAGGAGAAGAGTGTGAAGGCGAGGACCGATGCCGGGTATGCGGCGGCGGCCGCGAGTCTCCCGAGGGTCCGGTCAAGCGCCGGCCAGGTGCCGAGGTGGAGCGCCTTGATGACCAGGAGCCAGGAGAGCACCGGGAGGAGTATCTCACCCGCCAAACGTCTCCTCCTTCTTGAGATCCTTGCTAAAGACCTTCTTTAAGAGATCCACCGACCAGTCGCCGAAGTAGTATATCGACCATATACCGCCGATGAGGGTGACCATGTTCTTGATCAGATGGTCGATGACCGCGATCAGCGTCGCCGTGGCCGCGGGCACACCCGCAAGCCCGAAGGTCAGCGCGAGCGCGAGTTCGTATGTCCCGACCCCGCCGGGGGTGACCGGGACCGCTTTCACGAGGTTCCCGACGACGATCGCAAGGACGACGATGCCAAACGGGACCGACGCCTGAAACATCTGGACGACAGCGAAGCAGACCAGTATATCGACTGTCCAGACGAGGAGCGATGATCCGCTGAGCACGGCGAGGGCGCGGGGGTTGAGGGAGGCCTGCTTCACCTCATCAAGCATCCTCTGGACGGCGGCGATGAACCGGTTCTCTGAACGCATCCTGCCCGACCAGAGGAGAATGGCAAAAAATATACCGCCCCCGGCGAGCGGGACGACGATGATGGTGATAAACCAATCCGGGACGGCAAGGGCCGCCAGGATGAACGGGAGCGCTATGGCGCCGAGCACTGCGATCATCAGGACGTCAAAGACCCGCTCGACGACGATGGATGAGAACCCCTGCGAGTAGGTGGCGTCGTCCTCGCGCTTGAGGATGAACATCCGCACAAAGTCGCCGAGACGGGCGGGGATGATGAGGTTTGCCGTCTGGGATATGAAGATGCAGGCGGTTGCAAATGTGAGACTCTCCGGTATACCAAGCCCCCTGAGGATGAACCGGTACCGAAACCCCCTGAGGATCCAGGCGATGATGCATATCCCGACCGCGGCAAAGAGGAAGGGCAGCACGGCGTGCTCAAGCGTCAGTAAGAGGTCATCCCATACCCGGTAGAGCATATAGGCGATGATCCCGACCGCGACCAGGGTGGGGATGACGACTGCGCTAATCTTCTTCCACATGGAGTTGCCACCAGAGGCGCATTACCGCCGACCCCATCTCGATGACGTCTTTTTTCCGCACCGTCGTCCCCGGCCCCTGTCGCCACCGCACGGGAAACTCGGATATCCGGTAACCGCTCTTCTGCGCCCGCACAAGCACCTCGGTATCCCAGAACCAGTGGCCGGCATCGACCGACGGGAGGAGGGCGAGGAGACGATCGCGCCGGAATCCCTTGAACCCGCACTGGTGGTCGTAAAGCGAACTCCCAAGGACTGTCCTGACAAGCGTGTTATAGCCGCGACTCGCTATCTCCCGGCCGCCGCTCCGGGTGATATCGCTCTCCGGGAGGAGGCGGGAGCCTGTCGCGATATCGTACCCCTCGCGGATGGCCCCGATCAGTTCATGGAGGTGCTGGATATCGGTCGCGAGATCGACATCGTAGTAGCAGACGATAGATCCCCTCGCCCCGGTAAATGCTCGATTCAGTGCCCGGCCACGTCCAAGCCTCTCATCGCTGTGCATCAGGTGGACCCGGGGATCCCGGTCCTCGTAATCCCGGACAAACTCGGTGCTCCCGTCGGTGCTCCCATCCTCAGCGACGATCAGTTCAAACCTCTCAGGCGCGATCGTCTCCAGAACCTCAAGAGATCGTGGGATGGCGACCTTGAGTGCATCACGGTCGTTGTAGACCGGGAGGACCGCGCTCACCTCGATATCACCCATCGGGGTACCTCGCAAGAACCCGCTTCGCCACTTCCTCCCCGGCGATGACCGACCCATTCATGCTCCGCTCCGGGTAGTTCGGGGGGCTGAACATACCGGCGAGGAAGAGACCGTGCTCCTCGTAGGCGGGGAGGCGGGCTCCAAGTCCCGTCGTGTAGACCGGGCCTGCGTAGGGGTCAACAGCGAGCCGGTGCCAGTGAATCTCCTCCTCGCTGACGGAGAACCGCCTGCAGAAGTCCGCAAGCATCCTCTGCCCGTAGTCCTCCGGGAACCGGCCTGCGAAGTAGGAGGCAAGGTAGACGATATGTTCGCCGTACCACGCGAGCGGCGCGAAGTTTGTGTGCGAGACCACCGCACCGTAGGGGGCTGCATCCTTCATGTTCAGCCAGTAGATGCCGTCTGTGACGTCCCGGTCGAGCGCGAGGGTCATGCAGGCGGCGCCCTGGTAGGGCACCGGGGCGATATCGATGCCGGCGATCCCGGCGGTCACCTGCGGAGGGAGCGTCGATATGACCGCGTCGTACGCTTTCCCGTCGACAAGCCAGCCGTCGCCGTCCCGCCGGATCTCCCTGACCGGGGAGTCGAGCATGACCCGGGCCCCCTGTCTTTCGACCTCCTCGCAGAGTCGGGCGATGAGGTACTGGAACCCACCCCGGAGGTAGCCCAGGCGCTCGCCGCCGGCGCCACGATCGGACCGGATCGCGATCCGTGATATGAGCCAGGCGGCGGAGACCTCGTCCCTGCGGTCCCCGAACTTGCTCTTTAAGAGGGGTTCAAAGAATGAGGAGTATATACCGGGGCCGAGAGTATCCAGGATGAACTCTTTTGCGGTGATGGCATCAAGGGCTGCAACATCGAACCGCCGGGACCGCAGGGTCAGGAGACCGAGCCGGGCCTTCTCGGTGAGGGTGAGATGGGGGTAGCGCAGGATCTCGGTCGGACTTGTGAGCGGGTGGATGATCCCGTCGACGTAGTAGCCGGTGGACCCCCGGAGCCATTCGAGCTGATCGGCCACCTGCAGGGTATCGAAGAGAGCGAGGAGGCGGGCATCCCCGGCAAAACAGTGGTGGTAGTATTCCTCGATCCAGTAGTCACCGATCCGGTATGAACCGAGGCAACCGCCCGCGATGGGTCTTCGCTCGAAGAGGTCTACCTGATCTGTCCCGGCAAGGTTGAGAGCCGAGACCAGGCCAGAGAGGCCTCCCCCTACAACGCAGATCTTCATCGTTCAATCACAACGTGTAAAAAATATAAGAACATTCTTAGCTTAATACAGTATACAACGTCTTTATACATAAACGTCGATATTATTGATTAGTTATCATGAGGGTGTGAAACCGAATGAGGGTCTTCTTTATAGGATTCGGTCAGGCCGGGGG
>JAAYND010000184.1 GCA_012521035.1 Methanomicrobiales archaeon | reverse complement strand
ATCGGTTTCGGGCTGAAGTCCCGCCGGGCTGACCCCGACTTCATCCGCGGGAAGGTGCAGGAGAGCGCGGAACTCCTGAACATCAGCCACCTGCTCCACCGCCATCCGGGAACCCTCTCCGGCGGCGAACAGCAGCGCACGGCGATCGCCCGGGCGCTGGTGATGGAGCCGGATGCGTTGCTACTGGACGAACCGCTCTCGGCGCTCGATGTAAAGACACGCGAGAGTCTGCGCGGGGAGCTCGCGCGGATCCACGAGGCCACCCGGACGACGATCATCCACATCACCCACAACTTCGAGGAGGTCTTCGACCTTGCCGATCGGGTGGCGGTCATGCAACAGGGTAGCGTTGTCCAGGTGGGGACGCCGGATGAGATCTTCAGGAAGCCGAACTCTGACTTCGTGGCCGACTTTGTCGGGATGGAAAACCTCTTCTCCGGAGAGGGATCCCCTGACGGCACTGTTACCGTGGAGAACCTCCGGATAGAGGTCGAGGACGGCATGCCCGGTCCGGTCTCCCTTGCGATCCGGCCAGAGGATATCCATCTCTCAAAGACCGCGCCCCCGCAGAACGGGAAGAACATCCTCTTTGGATGCATCAGAACGGTGAGGCAGGCCGGGGGTATAGTCCGTATCGGTGTCGATGCCGGCATCCCCCTCCAGGTGGCACTGACCCGGCAGGGGTTTGAGGAGGCGGGGGTTGGCCCGGGTGATCCGGTCTACCTCTCTTTCTGGCCATCGACGGCTCATGTGTATCCTCCCGGGGACTCCGGGGGAACCTGACCCCCGGGTCTGAACCCCCCGGGATGAGTTTTGCCCGGCGCGGCGGATACCTGCTTGAGTCCGCGCCTCATACCGGGGTCTCGGGCGCCGGCCCCTCCTCCGGTCTCTTCTTATCGAGGAGATCCTCTGCGTTCAGCCGGCTGATGACGCTCTCCAGGTACTCCGATACGATCTCATCCCTCCTCGGGATCTGCCGGATCCAGACCCGTATCATCAACCTGATCCATTCTTCCTTGATCGATGTGACCTGCATCTTCGGCTCAAAGAGAGCGATATCGGGGCGGGGAAGATCGGATGAGAGACGCCCGATGTAGGGGAGGTCAAAGAGACCCTGGATGGCCAGTCGCTCTGCCGGCGCAACGTGAGGGAGGATCAGGGGATGGTCATGCGCGATCTCGCGCGCGATCTCCTCCACCCGCGCGAGGTCCGCCCCGACCGGAACCGCGAGCGGTATCGAGACCTCGAGCAACCCGGCCCGGGAGTAGTTGATGACCTTTGATGTGATGATGCTCGAGTTCGGCGTGAGGACGAGACCGCCGTCGAGCCCCTGGAGGATCGTTGTTGTGAGGGAGATATCCTGCACCTTTGAAAGCCCGGTCTCCGGTCTCCCGCTGACGATCACCCATTCCTCAAGCTGAACCGGGCGGTTGATCGTTATAAGGACGCCTGCGATGACGTTCTGGATGATCTGGCGTGACGAGAACGCCACAACGATACCGAGGATGCCGAGCGATGCGACAAAGGCTGTCAGGTCAAACGCGAGGAGGTAACGGGCGCTCGCGTATATCCCGCCGACGGTTATGCTGTACTGCAGGATGGCCGCTGTCCACTTGGCAGTCCCGCGCGAGACCCGCCCATCGAGCAGGCGCCGGAGGAGGAGGTAGGCGAGGTTACCGAGGAAGAGGAATACGATAAAGGCGAATATGAATGCGAGAACCGCATCGAAAGGCACCCCGATGACGGGGACCGGAACGCTCTCCTGCATGTAGAGAGGGGTGAGGGGGAAGAGGATTAATCCTTTCCGTCAGGAGACCTCGGCCCTGACCGGGATCCCCTCGGCCTGGAGGCGCCGGAGAACCTCCTTCAGATACCGGGAGGTGATCTCGTCTTTCCGGGGAATCTTATTGATCCAGGCCCGCATCGTCACCTTGATCCAGCCGTCGCTGACCGACGATATGAGGATGGTGGGTTTGAAATGCGCAAGGTCGGGGCGATCAGCACGAAGGCGCCTGATGTAGGGGAGATCAAAGAGAGTCTGTGCCCCGCTCCGCCCTGTTGTGTTGAAGTTCGGGAGGACCCAGGGGTCCTCGAGCGCCACCGCGAGCGCGATCTCGCGCACCCGCGTAAGATCCGTGGTGGCCGGAACCGAGAGCGAGACCCGGATCTCCAGGAGCCCGCCCCGGGAGTAGTTGACGACCTTTGACGATATGATACTCGAGTTCGGCATGAGGATGAGGCCGCCGTCGAGCCCCTGGAGGATCGTCGTCGTGAAGGAGATGTCGCGCACCTTGGCAAGACCTGTCGTCGGCCTCTCCCCGACGATGATCCACTCCTCGAGGTGGATCGGGCGGTTGATCGTGATCAGGATGCCGGCAAGGACGTTCTGGGTTATCTGGGTCGATGAGACGGCTATGACGATACCAAGTATACCGAGCGATGCAGCAAAGGTTCTCAGGTCAAACGCGAGGAGGTAGCGAGCGCCTGCATAGATCCCGACGATGATAACGCCGTACTGCACGATAGCCGCCGCCCATTTGGCTGTCCCGTGAGCAACCCGTCCATCGAGCAGTCGCCGGAGGAGCATGTATGCGAGGTTTCCGAGGAAGAGGAACGCGAGAAGGGTGAAGAGGAAGACGAAGAATGCGTCGAGGGACACCCCGCCGATGAGAGTTGGATCACCCGCCTGCATTGCAGGGGATAGGTGGGCGGTGAAGAGAGTTAACCCCTTCTCCGGGACCATGCAGGCGCGGGGCACTGCGGTGAGGCAGCCCCATCACGTCAGGTTTGAGATGCGCGGGATCCGGCCATCCGCCCCGGGTGTTCTGGCCCCCGGAATCGAGACTGCGGTTCCGGGATCCGCGCGGGGGTATCGACGGGGAGTGGGTGCAGAATACGCGAGCGCGCCGGGTTGAGGAGAGGTGTGCTGGCAGGGCCGCGCAGGATCCGGCCGGCGGCAGCGGGTACCGATAGACCCCCCGCGCGGGAGTGCGCGCCGGCCGGCTACCCCATTCTACTCCGGGTCGCGATCCCTCAAACGATTATCTGCGCGCTCCTGGCGACCGATATAGACCGCTGCGATCGTCAGAATGAGGATTGCAGCGAGCGTCATGCCGATATCGACGGGATCGAGGTGTTCGACCCCGAACGTCAGCACCCGCCGCACCATCGCGGTGATGCCTGCTATCAGGATCGGTGTCACCTGCACCCGGTATGTCCTGAAGTACACCGTCACCGTCTCCAGGATCTCCACGATGATGATGGTGAGCAGGAGTGCGTGGAGCACCTGGAGCACGCCCTGAGTCACATCCTCGGCATGGATAAGCGCCACTATCTGCAGGATAACATCATAGAAGGAGATGATCGCAAGCAGGGAGAGCGATATGGCGATGAGCAGATAGATGCCCATGGTTACGCCGGAGAGCGCGGATATGAGTGCATCGGCATGTTTCTTAAAGGGGATCATGTTACACCCGTGAAGGGAGGGATACCAGTACGGATTAATCCCCTTTGAACTCATAAACATTCCGATACGCTCTATCGGGCGCACAGAATTGAAAAGTTTATATCCTCGGACTACGAATAATATGATGCGCCAGGAAGTAAGGTATTTATACTATTCTCGCGTTGTAATAATGCTGGATGGCAGTACGCGCGGGGCCTATAGCTCAGTTAGGTAGAGCGCCTGGCTTTTAACCAGGTGGTCGGGGGTTCAAATCCCCTTGGGCCCGTTGCCATGGGCGATGTCTATGGT
>JAAYND010000183.1 GCA_012521035.1 Methanomicrobiales archaeon | reverse complement strand
TACACCCGTCCCCGAGGGGGTACTCCCGGTTCATGACAACCTCAAGCCCGGCGGCGCGGACCTCACCGATGATCGTCTCCCGGATCGCCCGGTTGTACGCGACCCCGCCCGAGAGCGCCACCCGGGGAATCCCTCGCTCCTCCGCCGCCCGGATGGCCATCCCGGCGACGCCCCTCGCAAGGTTGAACTGGACCGATGCCGCAATATCCCCGGCCCGCTCGCCGGCAGAGGCCCGCCGGTGCGCCTCCGCGAGTATCGCACGGGTCGAGAGGATCTCCCGCCCTCCATCGTTCAGAAACTCAAGATCCCAGGCCGACGCCCTCCCGGCATACGCCGCTGACTCGAGTTTCATGGCCGGTTCGCCGTCGTATGTCCTCTCCCGGCATAGTCCGAGGAGCGCCGCAGCCGCGTCAAGCACCCGGCCGGCGCTCGATGTAGGAACAACGTTTATACTCCGTTCAACCTGCCGGGAAAGGACACCAAGCTCGATATCCCTCCACCCCCGGGCCACAAGCATATCCCGGATCCCGGCCGTCGGCAGGATACCATAGAGCATCCTCTCAGGACACCGGGTCGCGAGATCCCCGCCCGGCATAGGGACGACCTCAAGGTGGGCGACCCGGTCGAGATGGGGAACCTCTCCGGCAAAGACCTCCCCGCCCCAGACCGTCCCGTCATCGCCGTAACCCACACCGTCGATCGCGATACCGACGCACTCCTCCCGTGTCGCGGCGGCTATATGCGCCCGGTGATGCTGGACCGCTAGAACCTCCGCCCCGAGCGCCTCAGCAACCTCCCGTGCGTACCGGGTCGAGAGGAACTGCGGGTGGAGATCGTGGACTATTCGGTCATAACGGGCGCCGATCAGCCGCCTGAGCCTCTCCGTCGTCTCCTGCAGGTAGGCGAGTGTCCGGGGATTCCTGACGTTCCCGACATGGGGTGATGTGATGCAGAACCCCTCCCGGTAGAGAGAGACATTCGCGTTCAGCTCCGGCCCGACGCCGAGGATGGTCCGGCTCCCGAGGTCGATCGAGACCCGTTTCGGAGCAAGACCTCGCGAGAGCCGTATGATATATCCGTCCCTCACAACAGAGTCATCGCACCGGTTGATGATCCGGCGATCGTGGATGAGGATATAGTCCACAATCCCTGTAATCCGGTTGAAGGCCTCGGATACATTGGTTATCATCGGGTAACCTGGCAGGTTTGCGCTCGTCATGATGAGGAGAGGATGCCGGAGGGCTGCAAAGAGGAGGTGGTGCATCCCCGAGTAGGGGAGCATGCACCCGATGGTGTGGAGCGTGGATATCCTCTGATGCGAGGAGGGATCCCGCTTTTCGAGCACGACGATCGTCCGGGCCCGGGAGTGAAGGATCTCCCGGTCCTCATCGGAGACTGCCGCGATCCGTTCCACCTCCTCGGGCGTTGCCATCACCGCGAGGGGCTGCTCACTCCGGCAGAGACGATGCTTCAGGGTGCCGGCCGACTCCTCAATGCAGGCGATGTGGAACCCCCCGATCCCCCGGATGGCGACGATTGCACCCGAATCGAGGAGGGCAGCCGTCTCCCTGATCGGATCCTCAGTCTCAACCATCGTCCCGTCGGCCCGGAGCAGGGAGAGTGTCGGCCCGCAGGCTGCACAGGCGATCGTCTGGGCGTGATGGCGCCGGCACCCCGGATCGGTGTACTCGCTCCCGCAGGCATCACACATCGGAAACATATTCATGGATGTACGCTCCCGGTCGTAGGGGATCGTGTTTATGATGCTGTACCGCGGCCCGCAATTGACGCAGGATGTGGCCCAGTAACCCTCGTAGCGTCCGCCCGGTGTGAAAATATCGGCTATGCAGTCATCACAGGTAGCAACATCGGGCGGGATGAACCCCGAGAGGCTGCCTGAGCCGCTATCGAGTATGATAAACGTTTCGGGAGGATCGCCGCGCACATCTCTGACAATGGCGGAATCTATCCGGGACAGCGGAGTCCCCTGTAAAACAGCCTCCAGAAACTCTTCGAAGCGATCCCCGAATGCGTGGATCTCGACCTCGCTCCCCAGGTTCTTGACGGACCCTGTGATCCCGAATTCCTGCGCCTTAGCATAGACGAAAGGGCGAAAACCGACGCCCTGGACGATGCCCCGGATGATGATAGTGCCTTGAGTACGCATCAAATTTTCAGCAAAAATTTATGGAGTTATACAGCAATATAGTAATAGGGTATCGCATTGACGGGACATATTAAAATTCTCAATGATCCGGTGGACCTGGTTCCTCTTCTTATTACGTTCAATAACGCAGGTTATAAAAGGATCTATGAGGTCTTGAACAAGACCTGGATGACCGAGGAGGAGCTCGGGACGTACGCCGACACCTCAACGGTAGCAGAGTGCCTCTCTATCCTCAAGAAGGGAAACCTGATCGAAGAGCAGTGGCGGATGCCCAAGCCCGGGCAGAGGCCGACGAAGGAGTACCGGACGACATATAGTAGATTCAGGGCTAATTTCCAGTGTTCCATGGGCGATATCGGTGATCTGCTCCACATCGCCGTCTCAAACGATGAAAGCCTCCGTACAATTGTGGACTCGATCGAGCAGGAGATTACGGCGGGAACCTCCTCGATCGGTGATATATCCAGGAAATACGGGGTCAGTCCGACGTTCATCAAGGGTCTGGCCAAGAGGATCTCAAGCCTCGATGTAAAAGGTCAGGGAATGGTGCTACTTGACCAGCCTCGCTGAAGATCCGCTCTATGTAATCCTGCGCAGCAAACGCGAGTCCACCCGGTTTCAGATCCTGGTGGAGATCGCCGAGCACCAGCCATCCATCCGCCAGCAGGAGATCGCAGAAAAACTCGGTGTGACGCCGCAGGCAGTCTCCGAGTACATCAGGGAGATGGTGGACGACGGGCTTGTCAACGCTCACGGCCGGGGCAGGTACGAGGTGACGAAGAGCGGGATCGAGTGGGTCCTGCGGCACGCCGAGGCGCTCGAGTCCTACGCCCGCCATATCACGCGGGATGTCATCCAGCAGGTGGCGGTCTGGACGGCCCTCGCCCGTGATGACCTTGCGAAGGGGGATACGGTCGGCGTCTTCATGCAGGACGGATGGCTCTACGCGACGAAAGAAGAGCAGAGCGCTATGGGCATGGCGGCGATGGATGCCCGGGCCGGTGAGGATGTCGGTGTCGCCCACTTAAATGGCATCATCGACCACGAGGAGGGGGTTATCCATGTCTGCAAGGTGCCCCGTATCGAGCGGGGGGGGTCGAGAGCGGTCCGGACCGACCTCCTCCGGACCGCCATCCGTGATGCGGATATGGTGACCGCCGTGGGGCTTGAGTCGTACGTGGCCCTCAAGAAGGCGAATATCGAGCCCGATATGTTCTTCGGCTCCCGGGAGGGGGTCATCGAGGCGGCGTTCCACGGCCGACACTGTGCGATACTTATTGTTGATGAGGAGTTCACTGATTTCCTCAAACGGCTGGAGACGGTAGGGCTCTCCTACACGATCCACGACATCGCACCATGAAGGTCATCGTCCAGCCCCAGAAGGGCACGTACAAGCTCCTCTTCGTCGATGATGAAGGTCGTGTCAGGGGGTCGGGATACGTCAACCTGACGGCGACCCCGAAGGGTCAGCGACCGAAGAACTTCAAGGTGCGGAGACGGGGCCGGCAGCTCAAGCCCACGCCGACGCGGGACCTGATCACACTGCTCCGCCGGTCCCCGGTGCACCTCGCGGGGAAGAGTTCGGAGTTTGAGTCGTTCCTCGCCGATCTCCAGATCCCGGCATCCCGGATCAACATCTGCCGGTTCTGTCAGCTCGAGGACCGGTTCACCCCGGTCGATAAGGCGACCGGCATCCGCTACGGCGGGGAGTGGATATGTCCGGAGTGCGCAAAACGCGAGATGCGCCGGGAGCTCGGGTACATGGGGCGGTTCGGCGGCTCTGTGCTCATCCACCTTGAGAAACTCCTCATGCAGGCGAGGGATCTCGACCGGGTTCTGGCCTCGGTAGGCCCTGATAAAGCCGACCGGTCGAAGACCCTCTTTGACCGCCTGGAGGCGCACGAGGTCCAGAAGACCGCTCATATCACCGATCTTGCGCTACCGCCCGCGTTTGCGAAGGCCTCCGGGGTCGAGTATCTGATGCCGGTCCAGCAGCTTGCGGTCCAGGACGGGTTGCTTGAGGGGCAGCACCTCCTGGTCGTCTCGGCCACCGCGAGCGGGAAGACGTTCATCGGCGAGATGGCGGGGATGAAGAACTTCCTCGAAGGGCGGGGGCGGATGCTCTTTTTAGTCCCGCTGGTCGCGCTCGCCAACCAGAAGTACGAGCGGTTCCGCGACCGCTACGGTCACCTGATGCGGGTCACCCTCCAGACCGGTGTGAGCCGCCTGAACCTCCCCGAGACCCGGCCGGCGGGAGAGCGCGACATAAACGCCCCCGTCGTTGTGGGGACCTATGAGGGGATCGATCATGCGCTACGCACCGGCCGGACCATGAAGGATATCGGGACCGTCGTCATCGATGAGGTCCAGATGCTCGAAGATCCCGACCGGGGCCACCGTCTCGATGGGCTGATAGCAAGGCTCAAGCATATCGCTCCGGATGCCCAGTTCCTCTACCTCTCCGCCACGATCGGGCTCCCGGGGCTGCTCGCCGAGAAACTCCGGGCGAACCTGGTCCGCTACGCCTCCCGGCCGGTCCCGCTTGAACGCCACCTCCTCTTTGTCGAACGGGCAAAGAAGATCGGGTTTATCAAGCAGATGGTCGCCGAGGAGTACAGGATCAGATCGTCGAAGGGCTACCGGGGGCAGACGATCGTCTTTACGAACGCTCGCGCCCGGTGCCACGTCATCGCAGACGCCCTCGGAAGGAAGGCCGCACCCTACCATGCGGGGCTGACCTCCCAGGAGCGGCGGGACGTGGAGAGGCGGTTTGCAAACGGAGAACTTGCAGCCGTCGTGACAACGGCAGCGCTCGCCGCCGGTGTCGACTTCCCGGCATCCCAGGTGATATTCGATGCCCTCGCGATGGGGATCGAGTGGCTCACCGTCCAGGAGTTCCACCAGATGATGGGTCGTGCCGGCCGGCCGGACTTCCACGACCTCGGCCGGGTGGTGATCCTGGCCGAGCCCGGCGGGTCGTACTCCCGGACGTCGCGGAAGACCGAGGACGAAGTCGCCGTCGGGCTCCTGCGGGGCGAGATGGAAGAGGTCGCCCCCGAGTACGATATGGAGCAGAGTTCAGAGGAGTTCGTGGCAAACGCCGTCGTCTGTGGCGGTGACGAGCAGCAGATCATCCGTATGAACCAGGCGATGGTCGGGACGCTGGAGCCGGCGCTCCCGACGCTCCTCGATCACAACCTTGTCAGGCGGCGGGCGGGGAGGATCGAGCTCACCGATATGGCGCGGGTGATGGCCGAGCACTTCATCGGCGTCGAGCGCCTGCTCGTTATCCAGGATCTGGTCAGAAAGATGGATGACGCCGCTGACATCGTCGCCGAACTCGAATGCGCCGTAGAAGAAGCGCCGTAGGGTGTCAGGCAGCCTGACCGCGCCTCCGCATCATAGCGGCAAAGACCGCGGTCCCGACGAAGGTTATCGCGCCGCCCACATAGAAGACCGCCTCGACGCCGATGAAGTCCATGAAGACTCCGCCGAGGAGCGGCGCGATGATCATACCGATACCAAATACCGTGTTGTAGGCGCCCATCGATGTCCCCATACCGATGGTCCGGCCGGCATCGACCGTCAGGGCCATGATCGAGGGTTGCTGGACAGCGCCCCCGACGCCTATGAGGGAGGTCGTCGCGATCAGGGGCCAGAACGAGCCGGATAATGGTATAGCGATAAGACCTATGGCTATTATGCTCGAACCTGCGACGATCAGGGCGATCTTGTTCCCTCTATCGGTGAACCTCCCGACCGGCACCTGGAGGAGCGCCATAAGGAAGGTGTTTGCAGAGAGGACGATACCCACCTCAGCAGGGCTGATCGCGATCAGGGGACCGAAGACCGGTATAAAGACCATCATGCCTCCGCGGCCGAGAGCGCTGATGAAACCAAAGACAACGATCCCCCGCATGACCGGTAGCCGGACGATCTCCCGCATAGGGGCGGGATCCTCGACCGGGTTTCTGGAGAGGCCCGGTCTTGCCTCCGGAAGGGATATAGCGACGAGGAGTGTTGCAAACGCCGAGAGGCCGGCCATGGCGTAGAAGACCGACGGCATGCCGAAGGCGTCGTTGAGAAACCCGCCGAGGAGCGGCCCCATCCCCATACCGAGGAACATCGATATGGAGAAGTTTCCCATGTGGCTCCCCTCCTTCCCCTTCTCAGAGAGGTCTGCTATGTAGGCCATGGCTATCGGGACGACCATGGCTGACGCTATCCCGTGGGCGAAGCGGACGGCAGTGAGCGAGTAGACGCTGCCGGCGATGAGGTAGCCAAGCGAGAGAGCCGCATAAGAGAACATACCGATGAGGATGAGCCACTTCCGCCCCCGTCGATCGGATATCCGGCCGATGATCGGCATGAATATCGACCGGGAGAGTGCGAAGGCCGAGAAGATGATGCCGAGCCAGATGCCGGTCGCGCCCAGGCTTTCTGCGTAGATCGGGAGGAGCGGGCTGACGACGCCGAGTCCGAGCATGGTGGCAAAGACCGATATGAACAGGACGTTGTAGATGCGCTTCGCAGTATTCATGAGTGATATACCATTCTTCGAGGAGAGATCCTGAAACCGGGCGTTGTATACCCCGGGTTATATATTAACCCGGGCGGGGGATAAAATCATGCCCGGTCTGCGACGCAGCACCATCGGTCGTATATGGGGTCACGCGGGTTCTCAAAGACCCGGGCACTCCACCCCCGGCCGGTGCACCACTCCTCCACAAGGGCGGCCTCGGGTTCGGTCCCGACGGTGATCAGTACCTCATCGGTGAGGGCGAGCACCTCCGCGACGATCGGTTCCCAGAGGTCTTTGTTGTAAGAGTAGATCTCGCCGGCCATGAATATGGTCCCGAGGGGTGCAGGCTCGATGTAGCGGGATGCTTCCCGTGCGTCGATGCACATCGTCTCGGCGGGCAGGAGGCGGCCCCGGGAGAGCCCGAGTGCGAGGAGGGCGGGATCGTTATCGCAGGCGAGCGTCTGCATCCCGGATGCCCGGAGGGCTGCGGTGCCGACGCCGGACCCGCAGCAGCAGTCGAGGCAGAGGGTTCCCGGCCGGTCGCCCCAGACCTCACTGATGAGGTCGCGGAGCATCCCCTCCCTGCCGGGGGAGAGGTCTTCGAGCGCGGGGGTGACGTTTTCGCAGATATCGAGGCTGTAGTATTCGCGGACCGCAGAGAGCCACAGGGCGCGGTCCTCCTGGTAGATATCACCGCCGACCTTCTCAAAATACTCGATCGCGGCGAGTGTCGCGCTCCGGAAGAGGAACGAGGCGACATGCCACCCGTGGGTATCATGCAGTGCGAGAGCGAGCGGTTCACCCTCTTCATCGACCAGGAGACGTCCCTCATCCACAAACGTCATCGCCTCTTCTGCCTCATCGGCCACCGAGACGCCTTCATCCGTCATCGCCCGGAGCAGGAGGGTTGTATAGGCATCTATCGTCAGCTCAGCAAACGACGGTTCGACCATCCGGCATCCGTCGACCTCAAGTATATCTGCGACCTTCAATTCTCTCGCCTCTCGATCTTCAGGCCACCCGGCGCCCGGATGATCCCGTCCACGCGGGCATCCTCGTGCAGGGTGAGGGCCCGGCAGGAGACACTCCCGAGGATATGCACTCCCTCCTCGATCGTGACATCGCCGTCGCTCTGGACGTCGCCGTGGACGACCACCCCCGGGGCGATGCTCGCGCCATCCTGCAGGTGAAGACTCCCGAAGATTGTTGTATCCCCGCCGACTGTTATCGCCCCGGCGCGGATGTTCCCGTGCAACCGGCATCCCGACCCGATCGTCATCTTCCCGGGCACCGAGAAGGTCTGCATGTTGAGGATGGCGCCGGCCGGGATCATCAGCGGCGTCCCGGAGAGCAACTCGTCATCGCCGAAGAGTTTCTCAAGGATTGTGTCCAGTTCGTCCTCCCTCTCGATCCCGAGGACGGCCACGAGGTACATCACGATGTATATGATGACCGGCATCGGGTTTCGGATGGAGATCCAGCCTTTCGCCTCAAACCCGCGCTCGATCTGGACGTTATCCCCGATATCGAGATCGCCTTTGACGACCAGTTTCCCCTGGATCTTCACCCCCTCGCCGAGGTAGGCGTCCTCCTCCACGACGACGTCGCCGCCGATCTCGCACCAGTTGTCGATCCGGGCATCCGAGCCTGCGATGATGTTTCCGTTGATCTTGCAGAATTCACAGACCACGATCTCCCTGCCCGAAAGACCGTAATCGATCCGGCACCGGTCCCCTACGACGATATCCTGATCGGTCTTGAGTGTCCTCTCCTGGAGTTCGGTATTGTCCGGGAGGGTGCAGCCCCTGATCCAGTCGTGGTCTCCTGTTGAATCCATTTACCCGGTATAATTTTCATGCGCCATACTTATGACTCTTATTAATTAGATCGAGAATTATCGGCATGATGTCGCGACCCCGGATGCGGTTGAGGCCACCTTCGGCACACGAGATCTCGTCGAACCGGTCGACCCGGTCGATCCTGACCCCCGGTCCCCTGATGACGACCGGTACCGGGTCGGCGCTGTGATCCATGACCGAGCAGGGGGTGCTGTGGTCCGCACAGATGATGATCAGGGTATCGGTGAGCGCGAGCAGCGGTTCGAGCGCGGCGTCGATGGCCTCGATGAAGTCGCGTTTCTCCACCGCCTTTCCGTCGTGGCCGGCCTCATCTGCGCCCTTGATGTTTGCGAGGACGAAGTCTTTCCGCTCGAGCTCATCGAGCACCGCCTTCATCTTGGCGTCCAGGTCGGAGTCGGCCGATCCGGTCGTCCCCGGCACCGGTATGTGCTCAAGTCCCACGGCCTTCCCGATGCCGGATATGAGGGTGGCCGCGGATATGACGCTCCCCGAGAGGTCGTAGCGCTCCCGAAACGAGGGGAACGCGCCCATCTTCCCGGCCCCCCGGATCAGGAGGAGGTTTGCGGGGGGCAGTCCTTCCTTCGCCCTCTGCACATTCAGGGGGTGGCGGGCGAGGATCTCAGTGGACTGGCGGATGAACTCGTTACAGGCCCGGGCGGTCTTCTCGTCGGCGGGGTCATCGGAGAGAGGCCTGATCGCAATCGGTCGCGCCCCCTCCGCCTTAGGGTCATTTGATGAGACTGCATCACCGAACCCCTCCCCGGTGAGGGCGAGCGCGGCACGGTGGCCGGCGCCCGACTCGAACCTGAACCCGACACCGAGCGCCGAGAGGTCCACGCCCTCCCGGATCGCCCGGGCGAGGGGAGCGGTCCCCGATATCCGGCCGGCCCGGCGATCGGTGACGAGACCGTTCTCATCGGTTGTGGCGAAGTTGCACCGGAACCCGATCATCCCGGCGGTCATGTGGATGCCGGTTCCCTCGGCCTCGAGCGGACCGCGACCGGTGTAGTAGTCCTGCGGGGGGTAGCCGAGGAGGGCGAGGTGGGAGGTATCCGACCCCGGGCGTATACCGGGAGCGATCGTGTCCATGATCCCGCATACGCCCTCTGATGCAAGGCGGTCGAGGACCGGGGTCCGTGCGGCGGCAAGCGGGGTCTGCCCGTCGAGCGCCTCGCAGGGGCGGTCGGATATTCCATCCAGTACCAGGAAGAGTACCTTCTCTGCAATCATCGGGAAGAACTTGAGATCCGGAACCTGATTACTCTTCCCTGCATGAAGGTCACCGGCCTGTGAACTTCGCCAGGCAGCGTTCAGCGTGGCGGAGCGCTTCCTTTGCGAGGGCATCGCCGCGCCTGCGGCACTCCTCCTCACACCCGGTCATGATGAGGATGTTTGTCGTCTTGATCATATCGGCCGAGAGGCACCGGATCGTCACCGCCAGGTCCTCTCCGATGACCGCCTCGATATCGCAGATTATGTCGTAGAGGCCGTGCGAGTAGCGGTCGAGCAGGGCGTTTGCGGCCGGGACCCAGGCCGTGCCCTCCTCACGCTCCCGGAGGGTGGTCCACTCCCGGTGGAACTCGATAAGCATCCTCCGGATACTCCCGCGAGCCATCATCTCCTCCTCCGGGGTCGCGGGATGGATGGTAGCCACCCGCGCCCACCGCACGTCCCTGAACTGCTGGTAGCCTGTCATGATCGTAACTCCGGTCGGGGTATGCCGGTCATGGAGCATATACTCATCGGACGGCTGCTCGGGGCTCTGCTACACGCGGGAAATTCCAGAAAAAATGGGGTTATTTGACCTTATACGGTCGCGATCTGCTCGAGTTTGGACTTGGTAATCTCGACCCGGCGGATCGGGTAGATCGTCTTGACGACCTTGAAGATATCCCGCGCCATATCGCCGGAGACGATATCCCTGACCAGGGTCTCGAGATCGCTCTCCGCCGCCCGGGCGGTCAGGGTCTGCGAGATCGCCTGGCGCACGGCGTGGACCTGGCTCTGATCGGCCCTCGATACGGTGAGACAGACGACCGTCACCCGCAGGAGTTTGCCGTCCTTGCTGATGATCGGGTGGATGGTGTCGATGCGGGATGCCCGCCGCTTGACCATCGACCGCAGGTAGTCCCGGGTCACCTCGTGACCGATGAACTCGGTGTAGGCGGCGTCCCCGGCCACGTTGTTGATCTTGAACTTCATCTTGATGTGGGACTTTGAGTAGTCCTGCACCACTTCACCGAGCGTCGCGGTCATGACCCGGCCGACCATATTCTCGGGGTCGGCCGAGATGGTATCCCCGATCTCAACTTTGCCGAAGGCCTCGGGCACGTATACCCGGTACCACCGCTTGGCCTTCCAGCCTTCCACCCTTCTTCCAACCTGTTTCTTCTTTGCCATGGAATCACTTCTCTTTGTTATATAACCGATTAACCCGTATTTTGCGCTATCCTGGTCCTCTCTCACCGGGATGCCGACGTGCAGATGTCCTCCGCTATCGCCAGGTTCATGAGGTAATCGTCCACCGATGCGATGATCGACCGGAGTTTTGTCCCGTCGATCTCAGCCCGGACACCTCCCTCGATCGGGTGAGTCCTGATCAGGGTGAGGTTGTCGGGTTCGAGCGCCGCTGCCACGCAATCCGGGTGGCGGTGCGGTGTCTCGATGGTGCCCTCGATCCTGATCATGCGGGGATCGCCTCCAGGAGTTCTTTCCGGAACTGATCCAGGTTCCCGGCATTGATCCGGGCGCCGGCCCTCCGGTGGTGTCCACCGCCCTGGCCTCCGCAGGCCTCCGCGGCCGTCCGCATCAGCGCCTCGAGGTCGATATCGACCCCCGGCGGGCAGCGTGCCGATATGGAGCAATGGTCGTCTCTCCGCCCGACGACGAAGACCGGCCCGTCCTGGTCGAGATCGTTTGCAAGGGCGTCCGCGACATCGCTCGCCACCGATCCGTCGTCCACCTCGTAGAGGGCGATTCCCTCGTCGAGACGGTGTGCCCCCTGGATGCCGGCGATGACCGCCTGCCGGTAGCGGGCGGCGATCTCCCAGGCCTCCTGCAGTGCGTGAGATGAGCGGAGACAGAGCGATGCACCGAGGTCTCCGGACCCGGCCTTGCCGCAGGCGTCGACGACGGCGGCGAGGCTTAAGGCCTCATCGATGACCTCCCGGCCGAGGTTGTATGTGGTCCCCCAGATCCTGTACACCGCGGAGAGCGTGGCCTCCGGGGCGGTCGCAAGGACGACCCGTGATATGAGCGACTCGTAGTCCACGTCATCGTCGTCGGTTGCCTCCGCGATCAGCCTTCGTGCGGCCTCGGGAACGCCTGAGAACCCGGGGAGGTAGGGGTTGACCGAGAGCGAGAACTGCTCGACGAGCCCTCTTCCCGGGAGGCGGAGGCCGCGACGGGGCGTGATGAACCCGTTTGCGATACCGTCGTTTGATATCTCCCGGTTCGGTCCTTCGAGATCCTGCCGGTCTCCTATGATACCGAGGAGCACAAGCCCCGCGAGGTCGCGGTTATCCCCCATACGCTGCGCGACGATGTACGCCGCGCCGGCGGCCGAGAGGTTCCGGTCACCGTCGATACCCGCAAGGCGTGGGTTGACGTGGTAGTCCCCCTCAAAATACGGCACGTGATGGTCTACCACCATCACGTCGCCGGGGAGGTCTGATAGCGCTGACCCGAAGTCGCAGAGAAGCACGCTGCTGTCGCGAGGAACGTCGGCCGTGGTGATGCCTGAGCGAATCCTCAACCGGAACCGCCTGCCCTTGCGGAACATGGCGTGGCAGAGGATGGATGCGGCGGCTATACCGTCGGCATCGTGGTGCGCAAACACCTCCACAAACTCCTGCTTGAGGAGATGGTCGGCGAGGCGGGCAGCAGCGGCGTCAAGCGACATGGGCCATCAGCGGGAGAGCAGTATCTCCGCGGTCTCCGGTTTGTACGTCCAGCCCTTCGGCATCCGTCCGGACCTGACGTAGTACCTGCCCAGCCGGCGCACCTTGGACTCGGTGATCTGGAGCTGGCGGGCGTTGTGCACATCCTTCCTGTTCTCTGCGAGATGCTTCCTCAGTCCGAGCGCCTTCTGCATCAGGTTGCGCAGGTCTTCGGGGATCTCGGACTCAAGGTCGTTTTCGCGGAGGATCTCGTTCACGCGTTTACCGGTAGCGAGCTTGACGTCGGGGACACCATACTTGTCCCGTAGCACAAGGCCGATCTGGCTGCTCGACATACCGTCTTTGCGGAGCTCAACGATGATCTTCTCGATCTCCGCCGTATCCGTGTTGGACCACCCGGGTGCTTCCTTCCGGTAGGGTTTGACGGAACCACTGGTTCCGCGACGCCGGGCATACATTCTTGCCATTCAATACACCTCCGATTATACACTATGTAAGTCCAGAAAAGAGTCCGTAAACTGACTAATCTCTGTAATCCCAAGCCCTTGCGGGCAGTGCGTGGGAGCACGTCGGACTTACCATAGCCAGCACAGTAAGTGCTGTATCATATTCTCCGGGGGGAATCTTAAGGATATCGGAGACGCCCTGTTCGTGGGGGGATGCGCGGTGGATCCTGCCTTCTCCGGTTTGATGATCGCTACCTCATCCTGGAGTGCGCTGTTGCTCCATCAGGTTCTCTCTCTGATCTCGATATCCTGGTTTTCTCCGGGCTCAGATTACTTTGCCGGCATCCTGGAGGGGTATGATCCATCACGCCGCGCTCCCACGAGTTTTCCCAAAAACAGGGAATAATTAGCTCTAATATCTTGTTTTGTTGTACCTCGATTGAATACACATTGAAAGGGTTTATAATGGCTTACGGTGACATATTTTGTGTGAGGGAGGGTTCTTCGGGTTCTCACATCCACGATATGCTCACAAAAGAGCGCTTCCTTGACCTTGGTATCATCACCTCTGCTCTCGTAGCCATAGGCACCTCTCTGTACTGCTTCTCCTCAGGAGTCTTCATCATCGTCCCGCACCTCTTCTACATCCCGATTATACTCGCAGCCTATCAACACCAGGAGAAGGGTGTTGCGTTTGTCGGCGCGCTCGTCACCATCTACTTTGCAGAGGTATTATTCTTCTCCCGGAGTTTTGGGGTGGAGATCGTGAGTGCCCTGCTCCGCGCTGTGGTGTTTCTCGTCGTCGCCATCGTCATATCAAACCTCTCGGGCCGCCTGAAGGCGCGGGAGAGCCGTTACCGGGGGATATTTGAGACGTCGGGCACAGGCATCTTTCTTTTCTCATCCAGAACCGGGCAGATCACGGAGATAAACCCGGGATGTTCTGAGACACTCGGGTACTCGAGAGATGAAGCCCTGTCCCTGAAAGTATCTGCGATATGGCCGGGATATCTGGAGCTCGCAGAAGCCCTTGAGGAGGGGGGAGGCAGGATCGAGGGTCTGGGCTGCAACCTCGTCGCCCGGAATGGGACGCCCTGCCCGGTGCTCATCTCGGCAAGCCCTCTTGCGGAGCAGGAGATTGTCTGTGCGGTGGTCACCGGGATGATGGAGCAGAAGAGGATTGAGGAGGAGCTCCGCCGCTCAAAAGAGACGCTCCAGGTCATCCTCAACACAACCGATGTCGGTGTCCTCCTGACGAACCCCAGTCGCGGGATCGTGGAGGCGAATGCGGCCGCGATCCGGTTCTTCGGCGGGACCGGGCGGGAGGATCTGCTCGGGCGAAAACCACATGAACTGGTTGCCGGAAGCGACCTTGAAGCTCTCCTGGCCTACCGGGATCATGTCCAGCGCGGGGAGGCGCTTGCACCGATCGAGTGTATGTTCCGCAGGTTCGATGGCGCCGAAAGGCCTGCGGAGGTCGCGATCGTCCCCTTCAAAATGGATGGGGCTGCTCCGGTGCGCATGGTCGTCTCGTTCCGGGATATCACCGAACGCCGCCGGGCGGAGAAGATGGTGCGGGAGGAGAACCGGCGCCTCGCGATCATCGATGAAGTACTGGCTGCGGCAACCGCGTCCCGCCGACTGGATGAGATCCTTCCGATATCACTGGAGAAGGTCGTGGCACTGCTGGACTTTGATCTGGGTGCGGCGTACCTGGTGCACCCGGGGTCTGACACCGTACACCTGCAGGCTTCCGTGGGTGATACGGTTCCCCCGGCCTGTGTGCGCCGGGATGAACTACCCTGGCGACCTGTTTTTGTCGATGGGGAGGCCCGGTTCGTCGACCGGTTCGATGAGAAGTACCCGGGGCATGAGGATCTCGCCATCCGGTCGTTTGCGGCGGTGCCCATACCTGGCGATGACGAGCCGGTGGGCTGCATTACAGTTGCGAGCAAGACCCGGGAGACGATATCGGAGAACGAGCGCCTGGCCCTCGTGGCGATCGGCGAGAAGCTCGGGGATGTGGTCGTGAAGGGGATGCTCTATGAGGATCTGGAGGTGGCGCTCGCTTCTGCCAACCGGTATCTTCAGGAAGCGAATGCTGCGACTGAGTCTGCCAACCTCTACCTGGATATCCTCACGCACGACATCAATAACGCAAACACCGTGGCGATGGGCTACCTGCAGATGAGCCTCGGGTCAGAAGACGAGTTGCCCCGGAAGTTTCTCCAGGAATCGCTCACAGCCATCTACCAGAGCAATGATATCATACGAAACGTCACCACGATCCGGAGACTGAGAGACAGGGATACTGAACTCCGCCCGGTGGAGCTTGAGCCTGTTCTTCGGCGGATGCGCAACTACTACGTCAATACCGGCATCATCATCGAGGGGCCGGATGTGACGGTGCTCGCCGACGACCTCATCGATGAGATCTTCACGAACCTGATCAGCAACTCCATCAAGTTCGGGGGATCTGATGTTGAGGTCACCATCAGCATCCGGGAGGAGGAGGGGGGTATGGTATCGATGACGGTTGCCGATACCGGGCCGGGGATATCTGATGACCTCAAACCCCGGATATTCGAGCGCAAAGAGCGTGGAAAGGTGAAGGGGAGCGGAAAGGGTCTTGGCCTCTACATCGTCAGGATGCTCGTGGAGCGCTATGGAGGGAGTGTCCGGGCAGGGGACCGTGTCCCCGGCCGGCCAGAGGAGGGGGCGGCCATAACGGTGACCCTGCGGCGTTACCCTCCGGAGGGGGAGTGAGCCCGAATATTTATCATCTCCCGGGTCGACATCTAGTGGTACCGGAGCGATAGTAGTCTAGCGGTAGGACAGGGGCTTCCCAAGCCTCTAGCCCGGGTTCGATTCCCGGCTATCGCACTCGAACGCCAGGTTCAATCCTTTTCATCTTTTGCCAGCGTGGTCGTGTGGAGTGTATACTGGGTCTTTCCTGTAGTTACCAGCCTCCCGGATATCTGACGGGGCTGCATCAATGGTGCTTATAGCAAGGCTCTACGCACCTCATGCGGCTGTATTGCACAGATCAAGCACTGGTGCAACACCAGAATCCATATCTCTTCGCCTGTCGCCCTCTCCTCTTCATTCGCCGCTATTTTAGCAAACACCCCCTCCGACCTGCATGTACGAATAGTAAGCTATATGAACCACATTATCATATAACCGGTTAACCTGTTCAGATCTCCCACAGGATCGCAGTTATCCAGCGCCCGCGCAGAGGATGGTATCAGGCATGGCAAAGAGAATAATGATCATCGATGACGACGATAGAGTCCTTCGAATCTTCGAACTACTCATAGAGTCGTTCGGCTACTCACCAGTCCCGATAGATAACCCTGGAGATGGTCTCAGGATGCTCTCGGAAGACCCCCCTGCACTGGTGCTCCTCGATATCGTGATGCCATCAATGGATGGTCTGGAGTTCCTGGCTGAGCGGAGAAAGATTCCCGGAGCACGGGAGATCCCGGTAGTGATCTGCTCGGCCTGGAGGCTGACCGGAGAAGAACTCGCCCTCTACGGGGATGAGATTGCGGAGATTATCACCAAACCTGTCGAGCCAGCACGGTTGAGAGAGAGCCTCAAAAGCCATCTCGGGGTGTGAAAACGTGCTCGTCGCCGGGGAATATTCCAGATATCTGCAACCAGTGCTCTTTGCCAGGAGTGCGATCTGATGCCACCTCGCTCCACCGCCGATGATATTAACAGGCTTGTTTCGAGGCAGGATCTCGACGGCCTGATAGTGGCGCTCGAGAGTGATGATATGAGCACGCGGTGGATGGCGGCAGGCGGCCTCGGGGAGCTGCGTGACCCGCGTGCAATCGACCCCCTCATCCGGACGCTGACCGACCCCGATCCGGATGTCAGGTGGAAAGCCGCTGAGGCCCTCGGATCTATTGGCGATCTCCGGGCAGTGGAGGTGCTCATCCCGCTCCTCAGCGATCCCGACGGCACCATGCGACTCCAGGTTGCCTGGGCACTCGGGAAGATCCGGGCTCCACATGCGGTGACACACCTCATCCCCTTCCTGACAGACCCTGACTACGACATGAAGATCGCGACGATCTGGGCGCTCGGAGCGATCGGAGACATTCGTGCTACCGGGGTGCTCCGGGAGATGTTGCTTGACCGGCACCCGGGTATACGGTCGAAGGTTGCCGAGTCCCTGGAGAGATGCGGATGGAGGCCGGCCGATGATCGGGAGCGGGGTGCCCTCGCGTTCGCGCGAAGAGACTGGAAAGAGGTGTCGCGGTACGGAAGAGCACTCGGGGATGTCCTGATCTGGGCGCTGGACGACAGGTATTTTGATGTACGGATGCATGCCGCACGGATCCTTGGCATGATGAAGAGCCGGCACGCGGTCGCCCCCCTCCACAGGGCCCTCGATGACCCGGAGGAGTGTGTCACCTACGAGGCGGCCGCCGCGCTTGCGGAGATAGGGAATCCTGCATCGAAGAAAGGTCTTATCTACGGGCTCGCGAGCCCGCATTTGAGCACCCGAAAGGTCGCGGCAGGAGCACTCACGCGCTTGGGGTGGGAACCCCGGAGTCTCTACCATAAGATCCTGTTCATGAGCGCGACCGACGACTGGATCGGCCTTGTAAAACTCAGGGGACATGGTGTCGATCCTCTTGCCCGCGAACTCGCCGAACGGCAGGGTATGGAGAGGGAAGGCATCGCAAAGGCGCTCAAGGCGATCGGCAGCCCGGCGACCGATGCTCTGGTCCGATTGCTCAAAAACCCGGATCCCGATATCAGATGGCGGGCGGCCTCGATCCTGGGCGATGCCGGGGATGAGCGAGCGGTCGGGCCGCTCATTCTCGCGCTCACGGATGCGGACGTGCGTGTAGTGACATCCGCTGCGGTCGCGCTCGGGGAACTTCGTAATGATACAGCGGTGGATCCCCTCATACAGGCGTGGAGATCCGATAACCCGGATCTCCGCCGGGATGCTATCACTGCACTCGGAAAGATCGGATCTCCGCGTGCTGCCGATGTCATCATCGAGGCGTCAGGCGATGAGAACCGGGATATCCGCCTCAGCGCCGTACGGGCCATGGGTCTGATCGGGGGTGCCAGGATGCTCCCTGTCCTGATCCCGTTCTTCCAGGATCCGGATCCTGCTCTCCGGCTTGAGGCGGTGCAGGCGATCCGTACATACCACGGTCAGGAGACCGATCGCCTCCTCACCGGCGCCCTCGGCGATTCGGATGCCCGGGTACGGCAGGAGGCGGCCCGGCGGGTTGGCAGGCGCCGGGTGGCAACCGCGGTCGGACCGCTCGTGAGACTTTTTGAGGATCCCGATACCGGGGTGAGGAAGGCGGCCGCGAGAGCGCTTGAGCGGATCGGCTGGAAACCGTCAAATTCCCGGGAACGCCTTGCCTACCTCATTGCAAAGGAAGAGTGGGAGGAGATCCAGCGCCTGGGCCTCATGGTCGATCCTGCTAAAGCGCGGGAGAGCGATAGGCCGGCGCTGATCCCCGGCGGCCTGCAGGACAGGGTGTTACGACCTGCCCCTCCCCCCGATGAACAGATCCTGCCGGAGGATCAGGAGGTGGATGCAACGCCTTCCGGCGGAAAGGAGAATGACGTGGATGCCCACGATGAAGTCCCCGATCTTGAGTATTTTGTCGGGGTGCTCAACAACCCGGACGCTGACGTGCAATCCAGGATCAAGGCTGCTGAAGCGCTCGGTAGCCTCGGGGATCTCCGGGGGGTCCGGCCGCTGATGAACGCACTGCGTGATCCTGACGCGGAGGTCCGTGCATGTGCAGCCCTCTCTCTTGGAATGCTCGGTGACTCCAGAGCCTTTGGATCCCTGGTTGTTGCACTCGAGGATCCGGTGTTTGAGGTGAAACGGCGTGCTGCCGAAGCCCTCCCGGCCCTGGGATCGCGGAGCGCAGTCACCCCTCTCGCTGATCTGGCGAAGAGTCCGGATCCCGGCGATCGCATGCTTGCCATCAGGGTCCTCGGTGACTTTGAGGATGTTGATGCAGTACGTGCTCTGCTCGTCGCCCTCAATGATACGCACCCGGATGTGAAGTCAGCTGTGATGGAGTCGCTACTGGGACTGTCCGACTACTGGGGGTCGCGCACATCTCTCTTCCTGAGGGATACAGACCCGGTGATCCGGGAAAATGTTATCACTGCCCTGAGATCGCTGTTCGGGGAGGAGACAGCCTCATCGCGACTTCTCCCGCTCCTCAGATCCGGCAGTTTCTCTGTCAGACTGGAGGCTATCCGGGCACTTCAAGCGATGGGGTGGCAGCCAGATCGATCGGAGGAGTATGCGATGGCGATGGTCGCTGACGGGAGGTGGGATGAGGTTGTTGCGCTCGGGAAGCAGGCAGAAGACACCCTGATCGCTGCTCTCTTCGATACTGACCGGGAGATCCAGGATGGAGCGGTGGCGGCTCTTGCGAGGATCGGGGATGCCGGGACGGTTCGATCGATCAGGACGATTCTGCAGAAGGGTGGAGACCTCAAGATCAAGGGGATCTATGCCGCGATGAAGGCAGCGAGTCTTATTGAAGCGGAGAGTCAGAAGAGAGAAGATGGGGATGGACCTATCCCTCCTCATATGGCCATATGAGATCTCCTGAGGGCGCTACGAGCGGGAGTTTTTTTGTCTCAGGTGGGCAGGCCGTTCAACCTGCCGGTGCAGCAAACCCGCGCCGCATCCAGGCGAATGCCGCGAGCGCACTGACCTGCATCACCACCAGAAACCCGATGACGAGCGGGATGGCGATCGTGTAGGCCCACCCGATGAAGGCGCTTCCGGCAAACCAGGCCGCCCCGTAGATGGTGTTGAATACACCGTAGGCCGTTCCGCGCTTGCTGATGTGGGTGTAGTCGGCGACGGCGGCCCGGAGGATCGTCTCCTGCACACCCATCGCCGCGCCCCAGAG
>JAAYND010000182.1 GCA_012521035.1 Methanomicrobiales archaeon | reverse complement strand
TATTCGGTACACCGACCGAGGGAGCGCTCGTCGTCGCGGCGGCGAAGGCCGGCCTCACCCGGGAAGGTGCTCCCGAAGCGGTCCAGGAGTTCTCGTTTGACTCGACGAGGAAGCGGATGACGATCATCTATCGGGAGGACGGCGGCGACGTCGCCTACGTGAAGGGGGCGCCGGAGGTGCTCCTCGCCCGGTCGTCGGGGGCGCTCGTGGGCGGGGAGGTCGTGCCTCTCACCGATGACCTCCGTGCCACCCTCCACCAGGAACTGCAGGAGTACGCATCCTGGGGGCTCCGGGTGCTCGGGGCCGCGTACCGCCCGCTTCATGACGGCATATCCTGGACTGCGGATGATGTGGAAGAAGACCTGATCTTCCTCGGGTTTGCCGGGATACTCGACCCCCCGCGCCCCGAGGCGGCGGAGGCGATCCAGCTCTGCAAGAGCGCCGGGATAGATGTCATCATGATCACCGGGGACAACCCCCAGACCGCCTACGCCGTTGCGCAGGATCTCGGTCTCTCAAGCGAGGGGGCGCTCACCGGGACCGACCTTGAGGCGATGAGCGATGACGAACTCGAGGAACGCCTCTCGACGACGAAAGTCCTCTCCCGGGTCACGGCTGCGCACAAGCTCCGGGTGATCGATATACTCTCCCAGGAAGGAGCGGTCATTGCGATGACCGGGGACGGGGTGAACGATGCCCCGGCGCTGAAGAAGGCGAACATCGGTATAGCGATGGGGATCAAGGGGACGGATGTCGCGAAGGAGTCAAGCGACATGATCCTCGTGGACGACAACTTCGCAAGCATCGTCGCCGGCGTCGAGGAGGGGAGGCGGGAGTATGACAACATCGCCCGGTTCACCCTCTACCTCCTCTCCTCGAACGTCGGTGAGATCGTCGCTATCGTCGGCGGGCTCCTCATGGGCCTGCCGCTGATCCTCATACCTGTCCAGATCCTCTGGATCAACCTGATAACCGACGGCCTCTCCGCTCTCGCTCTCGGCCTTGAGCCCGCTGAACGGGACGCCATGCAGAGGCGACCACGCCATCCGGAGAAGGCCATCCTCTCCAGGGGCGCGCTCCTGGTCATCCTCATCATCGGCACATGGCTCGGGCTGCTGACCCTCTATGCGTTCTCAGGACTCTACGAGGTCGATCTCGACCGGGCGCGGACGATGGCGTTTACCGGGTTGATCATATTCGAGCTCTACAACGTCCTGAATTTCAGGTCATTCCGCTCCCCGCTCCACAAGATAGGGTTCTTCTCAAACCCCGCCCTGCTCTACGCGATCCTCGGGAGCATCGCCCTCCAGGTTCTGGTGGTCTACACACCCATCTTCCAGGAGTTCCTCGGGACCGCGCCCCTGACCCTCGCCGACTGGGGACTGCTTGCCCTCCTCGGGCTCCCGGTGCTCATCGCCGGAGAGATCTACAAGATACTTCAGGGCCGCGCAGGGACTCAGGGGTTCTCTGCACCCTGACGGGTCGGGCTGACCTGAGAAGACCCCGGCAAACGCCACCGGGGCCGGCTACGTCCCGAGGCGCATCTTCTCCACATCCCTCTTTGCTGCAAGCCTTCCCGCTATCTGGGTGTGAGCGGACGATGCGGCGCGCCGGACACTCATGTTAGGGTCTGAGAACTTCAGCCGCTCAAGCGGCTCCATTGCCCGTTCATCGCCGGCAGAGCCGAGCGCTTCGGCTGCTGCCAGGCGTATGTTCTCATCTGGATCCTCAAGCGCCCGGATCAGTCCATCAATATTCCGCGCCCGTCGCATGGCGCTGATATCTTTTGTGTGCATCAAGAACCTCTCCTGCCGGCTGGCGGGGCGTAATTATGGCCGGCCCTGATATGAAGATTGTGGAGGCAGGCGGGGTTGATATGGGCGCATCCCCCATTGTTGATCAGGCAGGAGGGGATCATGCGGTCTGTAACGATCAACGGCAACACCTTTTATAACGGCGACTGTGTAGCGGGGGCAGCGGAGTATATCCCGGACGAGACCGTCGACCTGATCATCACCGATCCGCCTTACGGTATCGACGGCGACCGGCTCCACCGCCACTACAACCGGGACGAGGAGTTCGTCGTCGAGGGCTACGTTGAGGTTCCGGCTGCTGAGTACGGGGAGTTCAGTCGAGCGTGGATCCGGCAGGCTGAACGGATCCTCAGGCCCGGTGGATCGCTCTACGTGGTCTCGGGGTATACGAACCTCTACCATATCCTCGCCGCCCTGCGGGAGACCGGGCTATCCGAGGTCAACCATATCATCTGGCGCTACAACTTCGGGGTCTACACCCGCAGGAAGTATGTCTCCTCCCATTACCACATACTCTACTACGAAAAGCCGGGGGGCCGGCGGACGTTCAACCTTGAGTGCCGGTACGGCACCGGCGAGCAGGGGCCGGATGCTAGATCGCTCAACTACCGCGACCGCGAGGATGTCTGGACGATCAACCGGGAGTACAAGCCGGGTCAGCTCAAGAACAAGAACGAGCTGCCGACCGAACTCCTGGCAAAGATGATGCAGTACAGCAGCAACGAGGGAGATCTGGTCTGCGATATGTTCCTCGGCGGGTTCTCGACAGCCCGGGTCGCAATCGGCCTGAACCGCCGGGTGACCGGGTTTGAGATATCAGAGCCGATGTTTTCGGCAAAGACGGAGGAGATCGGGGCTATAGAGCCGGGCGACCTCCTCCCCGGGCTCAGGGTTCCAGAGAAGGCCGGGGATCCACCGAACCGGGGGAAGCCCTGGACCGATGCGGAGGTGAAGCATCTTCAGGCCCGGTTTTCGGAACTCCGGGATGCCGGGATGACGAAGAAGGATACGGTCGCGACCCTCTGCCAGGAACTCGGGCGGGGCCGGTGGGCCATCGAGAAGGCGCTCAAAGGAATGGGGAGCGGGTGAGGCGGGGCGTTCTTGCGTTCCCCCACGCCGGCCAGAGGGACCGCGGTGGGTGGCACGCCTGCCCGCGTTACCGGATCGTGATATCCGGCAGAGACGATATCGAAATGCTCTTTGGAGAGGAGATAGAATCCCTCGATAACGAGGCATGTGGAGATGCCCGGGAGTGGAGCGAGTGAACGATACGTGCCAGGATATACAGGGGTGAAT
>JAAYND010000181.1 GCA_012521035.1 Methanomicrobiales archaeon | reverse complement strand
GAGGCTCATCATAACCCCGATCGCAATCGTGACGATCATGATGATGAACCCCTGCCACACGGCGTTAAAGCTAGTCACTTGGATTCTCCTCCAGCGCCCTGATGTATGACCAGTATCCGATACCGAGGAGCCCGATGATCGGGATAGCTGCGAACCACCCGAGCCCCCACTCAACCGCTCCGGCCGTCTGCACGCCGACCTTGCCGTCCCCGATAAGATCGTTGGCGGCCTCGATCACCCCGTTCATCGCCGGGGTGAAGCAGATGAAGATCAGCGCGACCATGCCGATGAACATCACGACCGCGATTAACCCATATGCAATGCCTTCGTCGTTTTTCATTTTAACCTCGCTTCGGCCCCGGTCGGGGAAAAAGAGAGTTTCAAGCCTGTACAAGCTATATGATTCGTATTCCGAGCGCCCTTGTTGTTGTTACAAATCAGTAACTCGCTATGCCGTACCACTCTAACACGCCCCGGTCCCGCCAGTAATTCCACTTCGACGGCGACTTAATCCCGGACTCCTTGAGGGCCTCCTTATGAGTCATGCCCCTGAGCCGGCATTGCTCGTATACTGGGAGGAGCTTCTGAGCCTCCGCATACATCTTCTTTGTCTTTGGATGCATCGGGCTTCTTTCCGGGAGATCCGGCTCCCCCCCTTCTTCCCGCCTCGCCCGCTCCGAGATGATCCTCCGAGTAACGTCCTTCCGGATCTTGTCGTACTGCTTCGCCAGGAACGCCGGGGGACGGTGAACCACGTACTTGGTGATCTTCGCCCCATCCTCCGCGACGAGATGCGGGGTGATGCGCTGATTATTGAGCCGGAAGAGAGTCTTCGTCTTAAAGACCTTCATCAGGGAGAAACCCCTACTGTATTCCGAGCGGTCCATCTCTGCCATGTAGTTGCAGAGCATCCGGGGCACTTTGTCCAGGAGGAACTGATTAGGCATCGAGAGGATCTGCATGGTCTGCGCGACACGGTTGATCTGGAAGATGTCGTTCTTGTCCCGGTTCTCTTTCGAGGCGAAGGCCCGCGAGTTCCACCCAACGCCGATATCATCGAAGATATAGATGTTGTACGGTTTCGCCTCTCCGATGATCTCGAACGCTCTATCGGGGTCGATGATGGCGACATTGTTCATGCTGAAGTATTTGGTCCACTTGTGCCAGTCGTCGTCGAGGATCTCCGCCACGCGCCGGGCCGTATTGTAGGCGATGCGGAGCGACGCATAGGACTTCCCGGAGCCCTTCGGCCCCTGGAGGAGCATAGCGATATCCTGCTTGTACGGTCCGGTGATGGTGTGCGCGAACCGCTGCGCCAGGAAGTCACAGCCGCCCCGCATAGCAGCATAGGATAGTCCGGTGCCCCTCTGCGGGAGAGGGTTATGTGACATCGACGCAGGCTGCCTCGCCATCGGCACCGCCATCATTGCACTCACCTCCTCCGAACTGAGCTTCGTCTTCTTCCTCGCCCGGTTGAGGTCCGCACACCCCATAGGTCATCACGGTTGTGACGCCGAGCATGTTATCGTACCAGCTCCGGACGTCTCCGAGGACGCGCGTACAGGCGTTCACCATCGCCGTGGCCTCGTCATCGTTTGAGGGCTTTTTGTACTCCTTGAGGCCCTCCTCGTAGTACTGCTTTTTCCTCACCCGGAACTCTTCCCGCATCCCCTCGTCGGTGACTGCCGAGATCATCAGGTCGGTGAAGATCGGGATCCGGGGGTCCCGGATGTTCGTCATCTGGATGATAATCTGCTCAAGGGCATTCCATGAGATGAAATGACTGTGAAGATACTCATCCTTTGCCGCCATCGGCGGCGTGCCGAGGCTTACCTTTGCCATGAGATCACATCCCTCCGTGCGAGGATCCGCTGCCACTTCTCGAAGAGCTCAATCCCGGCCACCGCCCGCCCCTCGGTGATGTTCTGGTTCCGGGGATCTATCCACGACCGGATGCTCTTCAGGAGCGCCCCGCTCTCTTCATCCTCCTCATCTACGATCTCCTGGTAGGGAGAGGTCAGGGTGAAAAGCGCCGAGAAACACTCATAGAACTCCAAAAATGGCGGGGTGAGCGGCCCCCGGGGATCCATGAGGTAGAGGCGGAGGCGGGTGCCCTGCCGAACTGTGGCGATGTATGCGGCGTCGATGACGGTCGCAATCGCGGGCCGCTCGGTTCTGGGTGTTGGGAGAGATTCTGCCATGTTTGCCTCACGTGACGATCGAGTGCGCCACCGCGCCGCCGATGATGACCATCAGTGCCGCGAACGCCACCGTCAGGATCAGGCCGAACTTCTTGGCGAAGTC
>JAAYND010000180.1 GCA_012521035.1 Methanomicrobiales archaeon | reverse complement strand
GTTCCCGGGGATCTCGTCAGGGTCAAGGTGATGGGGAAATCCTGCCTGGTGACCGTCGTAGATGTGACCGAGAAGACCATCACCATCGATGCAAACCACCCACTTGCAGGTGAGACGATCACCTACACGATTACCGTTGCAGGAATACTGCCCCGGGCTGATTAGCAAGTTATTACGGCGAATCGTCACTTTTATCTGCCCCCTTAAAGGAAGGGCTTTCCCGGCTCACCCTCAGGATAAAACGCTAATACAACCGGGAACAGGGGCCGGACTGCAGTTCCTTTGAGATTTTTGCGCCTGTAACCTGACACGGCCCCACGGGAACCACCCGACAGAACTGAGCTGTAAGAACGGCGGGCCCTGTGGGAGAACCTGCCGAAAAAAATGATGCCCCGGACGTTCAAGACGATCATCGAATATCTTCTGGAGTCAGGGAAGATAGCAAGCGATTCACGTGGGACGATCTGCTGGATTCATGACCCGGAGATGGTCCGGAAGTATGCAATGCGTGAAGACCTGCGGTTCCAATGAAGTGTCGGATCTGTTTTGCAGATGACCAGGTGCGGGAGGCCTTTCTGGCGACTCATGTATACCCGCCTGCGATGACGATGTGAGCGCGGTCACCATCGAGTGACTGGACACCCGTTATCCTTCCTTTGAGCATATAGCCGGCCACAACCCCACAGGATCTGCTCAATATGATTGAATCGCGCGTGAGGGGCGGTCGGGCCTGCCTTACGGCCACAACATGAGCCCCTGCAGGCCGGCGAAATTGTCTCCGCGACCCGTGGTGAGACCCGGGATACCTTAATAACACGGTGTGATCGATAGGCGCCGCTATCCGGAGTTGTCGATCATGAAGATACTTGGAATAAATGGGAGCCCCCGGGGCGAGAGGAGCGCCACCCTGCGGCTCATCACAGCGGTCCTTGAGGGCGCGAAAGAGAATGGTGCTGATGTCGATGTCGTGAACCTCATAGACCTCGACATCAAGTTTAAAAACGCCTGTAGCGCCTGCTTCCAGGAGGGAAAATGCGCCGATGATGATGATTTCCCGGCTCTCTACGCAAAGATCAAGGCTGCTGACGGCCTTGTGCTCGGATCCCCCGTGTACATCGACCAGCTCACCGGCCAGATGAAACTCATCATCGACCGGATGGCCGACGGAATCCAGTGCCAGATATTCACGGGGAAGTATGGATGTTCGGTCGCGACCTCAGGAGACCACGCCGAGCAGGCGGTCGTCAAGTACCTGAACCACTTCCTCCAGATGCTCGGCGCAACGCCGGTCGGTGAGGTGGGGGTTGCGATCGGGAAGGATCCCGGCGCCCTGGCCAGAGCACAGGAAGAGGCCCGAGAGCTCGGGAAGACACTCGCTGAAGCGATTCAGACCCGGAAGGAGTACCCGAATATCGAAGCGTTCCACAAGCGGTTCCAGGAGCAGTTTAAGGATATCATCGCCGGCGAAAAGCCCGAGTGGCCGGGCGACTACGACCACTGGGTCGATCAGGCCTGGATCTGGTGACCGCCGCCCCGATCTCCCGATCGAACCCCCTGTCGGGTCTGCTATCCAGGCTCTTTGTGCCACCCGCGCCCCTCTCGGTCCGCTGCCGATACCGGGGGGTCTTTGCCGGCGGCGTTATTCCCTGGATGGTCGCCGGTATCGGCCGGCCCAATCTATATATAGCGTTCAGGTGTATGCCCCTGTGGGGGGCGCCAAGTCTACCCCTGCATGAGGTTGTGTGATATGCCGGATTTTACAAACCCCTTCGCCGGGAACCGTATAGACCGAAAGTTGGACCGGGATGAACTCATCCGGACGATCAGGTTCTCGATCGCCGCTGAGTACGAGGCGATCCAGTTCTACGAGCAGATCGCCGAGTCGACCGATGACCCGCTGGTCCGAAAGGTGATGCTCGATGTCGCAAACGAGGAGAAAGAACACGCAGGTGAATTCCTGCGCCTCTTGCGCGAGATCGAGCCGGGCGAAGAGAAGTTTTACCAGCATGGTTACGAGGAAGTCGAGGAGATGATCGAGGAGATCAAGAAGAGCGGGAAGTGAGTTCCCACTCTCCTGCTCCGCCGGCCGTGTCGTTCAGTGCATCGGGCAGGGGAGGTGCTTGAGAGGGAGGGGGGCCGGCGGGTCTTTCGTGAGTGAAGCCGGTTTACTCTGATGGATTTGTGATCTGACGCTGTAGCCGGGCGGTCCGGTGGGAGGAGCGCCGGGGGGAGAGAGGTGGGGGGGCCGGGATCATCTTCTCCGGTTGTGCTTCTCCGGTTGTGCTTCTCCAGTTGCGCCCCGCCCAGGCTCTTGCCACGAGAACCCCCGCTCCTGCGCGGGAGCCCTGTGGGAGGGCCTGTATGATTCTCTTTGCCGGGGAG
>JAAYND010000179.1 GCA_012521035.1 Methanomicrobiales archaeon | reverse complement strand
TGGAACTCATGGATGCGCGACCTCATACCGCAGGATAGGCTCGGGGCCTTCTTCTCGCGGCGCCTGACCCTCTCGACAGCGCTCGCGCTCGTCATCAGTCTTGTCGCAGGATTCTTCATCGATTTCTGGGAGATCACGTTCCCAGACCTCTCAGGCTACGGCTACTCCATCCTCTTCTTCTTCGGACTCCTCGCCGGGCTCTTCGGGATTGTGCTCCTCGCCCGCACACCCGAGCCCCGGATGGCTGCGGATGGTGATGGAGACGGTCCGCTCGCCGCCATCACAAAGCCTTTTGCCGATATCAATTTCAAAAACCTCATCATATTCCTCGGTTCCTGGAACTTCGCCGTCAACCTCGCAGCACCGTTCTTCACGGTCTACATGCTCCAGAGGGTGGGCCTCGATATATCGCTCATCGTCGTCTTCAGTGTCCTCAGCCAGGTCATGAATATCGCCTTCTACCGGTCATGGGGCCGGATATCTGACAGGTACTCAAACAAATCGGTTCTCTCCGTCAGCGGACCGCTCTTCATGCTCGCCATATTCGCGTGGATGTTTGTCATGCTCCCCGGGGTCTACATCCTGACCTACCCGCTGCTCATCCTCATCCACATACTGATGGGGATATCACTCGCAGGGGTCTCACTTGCGTCCGGCAACATCAGCCTGAAACTCGCCCCGAAGGGCCAGGCGACCAGCTACCTCGCGGCAAGCACCTTCGCAAACTCGGTTGCCGCCGGGATCGCACCCATCCTCGGCGGGCTCTTCGTGGACTTCTTCACGGAGCGCGAGCTGATCTGGACGCTGGTCTGGAAAGACCCGGTGCGGGAACTCGTCTTCGTCACATTCAACCTCCAGCAGTGGGATTTCTTCTTCTTCTTTGCATTCCTCCTCGGGCTCTACTCCCTCCACCGCCTGACCGCCGTGCAGGAAGAGGGAGAGGCGAAAGAGCAGGAGGTCGTCGATGAACTCATCGCCGGGGTTCGGCGGGACATGCGCAACTTCTCCCCCGCCGGCGGCCTCCGGGATCTGGTGAAGTTCCCCTTCTCATCCACCCGGGAGCGCCGTAGGGAGAAGGAGTAGGGGGTCTCGATACCTTCAATGGTGCCCGGGGCTACCGGGTAGTTATGGACCGAAAATATCTCTGTTCGGGCATCATCGTCACCCTGGCACTCGCGCTGGTAGCCGGGTGCGCGGGCGTCAACTCCCTGCCGGGGGAAGAGAACACACCCGCTCTGACAGGTGATTCCATAAGGCTCCCGGAGCCCCGCTTCGAGAGTGATCTCTCAGTCGAGGAGGCGCTCCGGGAACGGCGGTCGGTCAGGGTCTATGCGGAGGTGCCGCCCACCCTCGCTGAGATCGGGCAGATCCTCTGGGCGGCGCAGGGGATCACCGATGAGCGGGGGTACCGGACAACCCCCTCCGCCGGCGCCCTCTACCCCCTGGAGGTCTACGTCGTCGCGGGCGATCTCATGGGCCTTCCGGCCGGCATCTACCACTACCAGCCCGGCGAGCACATCCTCGTCCGGACCGCAGGCGGGGATCATCGAGCGGCCCTGCAGGCGGCGGCCGTCAACCAGACCCCGGTCGGCGACGCACCGGCGACGATCGTCATCTGTGCGGTTCCGGAGCGGACGACCGTGAAGTACGGCGAGCGGGGTATGCGCTACGTCTACATGGAGGCGGGGCACGCCTCTGAGAACGTCTACATCCAGGCGGTAGCGATGGATCTCGCCACCGTCGTCATAGGAGCGTTCGATGATGCCCGCATCGGAGAGATCCTCAACCTCCCCGGGAACACAACACCGCTCTACATCATGCCGGTGGGAAAGCAGGTTCCCGGTGGAGGCTGAATAGCGCTAGCGAGAGCGGGGAGGCTCCACCGAAGGCTGCTGCTGGCTGATGCAGTGTATCGCGCCAGAACCCGGGACCATCGCCGTGCAGTCGATCCCGACGACCTCCCGGTCGGGGAAGGCCTCACGGATCCGGGCGAGGGCGACCTCGTCGTTCGGGTGGCCGAAGACCGGCACCAGCACGACGGTATTCCCGATGTAGAAGTTCGCGTAACTCGCCGGCAGGCGATCCTCGCCGCCGACCGCTCCAGGCATAGGGAGCGGTATGACCGTCAGGGGGTTTCCGTCCTGGTCGGTCGATCGTTTGAGGATCTCGTAGTTCTCCTTCAGGGCGGCGTAGTTTACGTCGTCCTCATTCTCCTCGAGGGCGCAGAGGACGGTTCTCGGGCCCACGAACCGGGCGATATCATCGATATGCCCATCGGTGTCGTCGCCGGCGATTCCCTCTTTTAACCAGATGACATGGCCTGCACCGATGCAGGCCGCAAGGTATGCCTCGATATCCTCCCGGGAGAGGCCGGGGTTGCGGTTCGGGTTTAAGAGGCACGCCTCGGTTGTTATAACCGTGCCGCGCCCGTTCACCTCGATGGAGCCCCCCTCCATGACGATCCCGGGGGAGAAGACGGGTAGAGCCATATCACGGTTCATTATGAGCGGTATCCGGGTATCCCCCATGAGCTCGGGGTACTTCTCCCCCCAGGCGTTGAATATCCAGTGCACCATCGCAAGGCTCCCGGTCTCCCGATTGACCACGAACGTCGGGCCGTAGTCGCGGAACCAGACATCGGCGTAATCGACGGTGTGGAAGGTGACGCAGCCCGTATCGACGCCCTCCTCCTCAAGCATCGCCTCGACCCTGGTGCGCATCAGATCACCGGTGACGAGCAGGTTGACCCTCTCAGACCCCTGGAGCGCCGCGATCATCTCGATGTAGGCCGCCTCCACCGGGGCAAGGTCGGGGAATGTCTCCCGATCATGGGGCCAGGAGAGCCATACGGCATCATGTGGCTCCCACTCCGCCGGCATGTGGTAGCCGAGTGCCACCGGTGTCCGGCCGACTGGAATCCTCCGGGTGAGCGCCCCGTAGGTCCCGGGCCGGCGGTTCCGGAAGAAGCCCCAGCCCTCCCGGACGAACTCGTTCATCGAGAGGTCGATCTCCACGACCAGAACCTCCTCGCCGTCCCCGGCCCGGGCGAGGACATTTCCGAAGGCATCGGCGACGAACGAGCCCCCGAAGAATCGGATGTCCCCTTCCTCCCCCACACGGTTGACGGCGGCGACGTGGACGCTGTTTGCTATGGCGTGGCCGCGCTGCACCGTCTCCCACGCCTCACGCCAGTCACCCTCGGGGGGCTCCTCCTCGCCCGCGATACTGCCGAGAGCCGTCGGGTAGAATATGATCTCCGCGCCCTGGAGCGCGACCACCCTCGCGGCCTCCGGGAACCACTGGTCGTAACAGATAAGAACAGCGATCCGGCCATACCGGGTATCGTAGACCCGGTAATTATCCCCGGGGCGGAAATAGGTCTTCTCGTAGAAGAGGGGGTCATAGGGGATATGCACCTTCCGGTAGGGGGGGAGCAGCTCTCCGTCCGCATCGATCACCACCGCCGTGTTGTAGTACTCCCCGTCCGCCGTCCGCTCATAGAGGGGAACGATGATCACAACGCCCTCCTCCCGGGCGAGCGCCGAGAAGGCGCGGGTTACAGGGCCGGGGATGGTCCCGGCGTATGCGGAGGCATCCCTGTCATCGTACTGCGGGAAGTAGGGCGTCTGGAAGAGTTCCTGCAGGCAGATGACCCGGGCGCCCTCCCTGATCGCCGCCCGCACCATATCAAGGGTGTGAGCCAGGTTGCGGTCGGGGTCACTGCCCACCGCCGTCTGGATGAGGCCGATCTTCTGTCCGGTCAATCGCTATCAACTCACCGTATCGGTAAGACTCCTCGATATTTTATACCATCTGCCGGGAAAACATAGCGTTATCCGGGATCGCGCCCTGTACGTACAAAAGAGATGGAATTTGCGACAACCCTCCTCATCGCCATCGGTCTTGCGATGGATGCGTTTGCTGTTTCTATCAGCGGCGGCACAGGTCTCCAGAAAGACCGGGGCCGGTATGCCCTCGTCGTCGGGGCGCTCTTCGGGGGGTTCCAGGCGGGGATGCCGGTGATCGGGTGGTTCGGCGGCGCGAGTATCACCTCGATCGTCGGGACTTACGGCCGCTGGATCGCATTCCTGCTGCTCGCCCTGATCGGCGGGAAGATGCTCATCGAGGCGGTGCGGGGAGAGGGAAACGGCGTGCAGTTTGCCGGGGGGAGCATGGCGACCTTCCTCCTGCTCGCCGTCGCCACCAGCATCGACGCGCTCGCTGTCGGCGTCACGTTCGCCCTCCTGAATACGCCGATCCTCTGGCCGGCGATCACGATCGGTGTTGTGACCTTCGCCATATCCGCCGCCGGGGTTCTTATAGGGAGCGCGTTTGGCCGGATATCCGGACGGAGGGCCGGGATCCTCGGTGGTGCGATCCTGATCGCGCTTGGCCTCCGGATCCTGCTTGAACATACAGTCTTCTGAGTACGTCACCCGGTATCGTCCAGGATCCGCCGGATCTCAAATACCAGGTTCTTGCTCTCAGAATCGAGCGCGACGAGCCGGAGGTCCTCTGCCGACCGAACCCCGATACCGAGTTCCACCGCCCGGGCGATCTGGTCCATAGCAAATATCCGGCCCCGCATCACATCCGGCGTCGAGCCATAGAG
>JAAYND010000178.1 GCA_012521035.1 Methanomicrobiales archaeon | reverse complement strand
TCAGTATTCTGTTGATCCGTGTAGTTGTCCCTGCCTCGATGTAGCGTGGAATACTACCACCCCCCCGGGCGTACCCGGATTCCAGACAGGTTCTCAGATCATATATAGGTTTGCCGGCTCTCATCGCTGTTCTGCAGGAGAGGAAGCGTATAAGGAGTTCAGAGAGCTCTATCTCTCACCGAACCCGTCCGGAATGAGATCTTTCCCGGCGAGGTGTCGACCGGTAGAGAACCGGCGTATGCCGAACCATTAACATCCCGGAGATCGAATAATAGTTAGCGATGCGCGGCAGATGATGAGAGTTACCCCCACTGATGATGTGATGATGCAGGGGGCTGATGCTGCATAATCTCTATTCGGTGTGCCTGTTCTCGGTGCAGGGAGGGGGCATCCGTAGATTCGAGACCCCCGTATCTCGCTGCTCTGTTCTCAAAGAGTAATTTTTACCCCGCACGCACGCCTGCCCCGCAGTTCCTTGCCTTCGTAAGAACCACCGACCCTCCGTGGTCGTCGAGGATCTCCTCTGCTGCCCGGGCCACATCCTCCATGCCCAGATCGCCGATGGCATAGACTGTCGGCCCGAACGAGCTCAGGCCCGCCCCGGCAGCGCCGGCCTGCACCGTCCCCTCAAGGAGCGCCGGGATGATGGGGTGCTGCATGGCTACCTCGACCTTCTTGAAACCCAGGTGCTGGATACGGTTGACAGCCGAACCGAAGAGGTCGAGGTCGTGCTCGACCAGCCCCGGGATCATCCGCATGAGCACTTCATGACAGATCTCCCGCACCTCATCCAGGGGCACCGGGCAGTGCGTGCGGAAGATGTCGACCTCCCGTCCGCCGTGTGCTCCCGCATCAACGTTTGGCGTGGCGAGCAGGATACGCCAGTCATCCGGGAACTGATGCCGGGCGAGGACCGGCGGCGGTGCGATGCCCCGTGAGGCGGCTGAAGGGCGGAAGTCCTCTTTACCCCCCGGAGAGCCGAACCGGTGTCCACCATCCAGGATAAACCCTCCCTGCTCAAACGCCGCTGTGCCGATGCCCGACGTCCCGCCCCGGCCGACAAGCCGCGCGAGAGCCGGCACGGGAAGATCCCGGTCGTAAAGCCGGCAGATGGCGGCAGCGGTGGCGAGCGCAACCTGCGTCCCGCTCCCGAGCCCCGCATGCTGCCGGGCGACGGCATGCAGGGTGATCTCAGCACCGCCGGGAAGTCCGAGACCCTCAGTCACCGCCAGGGCCGCTTCAAGAACCCTGTGCCGGGTCGTCTCGTTGCCACCGTGCAGATCGATCCCCGCACTCCTGCGCGCGTCAAGGATGCAACCGGGTTCATCGAGGGCGATCCCGATCCCGCCGTCCACCCTCCCTCTGGTAGCGTTCATGTCAAGCAGGGTGACGTGTATCCGGGACGGAGCATCGACCAGAACCCTGACCTCGTCTGAAAACGATGTGCAGGGGAAGACCTCTTCGATGGCGATCAGTGGCTCCTCGCGGTGGATGATCCGGTACTTCCGGGAGAACATCGACTCAGATCGGTGGATCTTGAATATCCGTGCGAGGTCGGTGCCGGCCTGGATGATGCGGGCATCGGTGATCTCGCGGCGCGACTCTATCCTGTGGTTACGGAGGATCCTGCCGATGGGGATATCGGCCCGCATGAGGTCCTGCCTGAACTCCGGGGCAAGTCTACTTAGCGGCGTGCAGGAGACCGCGTATATGAGAACCTCTCCCGTGACGCTGTCCTTCAACTCCACAACACGGTAGTTGACCTCTTCGCCCGGTTCGATATCAAGTGCGGCCGCTGTCTCGCCATCGGCGGCGACGATCTCCTGCACCCGGGTGGTGATGGTGACGGGGTGCCCGGATGCCATCTCAAGGAGGTTTGTCACCGATCCGTCGGTCCCGATGAGGATCTTCTGCATCGGCGAGAGCCGACCGACGCGCTGCTCGATCTCGCGGACTCTCTCGCTTATCTTCTCCGCAGTCAGGGGTTCCATGTCCTGATAGGGTAGTGTACACGAGGACTACAAAAAGGTGATGCCGGGGAGTTTATCTATGAGAAGAGGAGGGTAAGAAAGTCAGGAGCCTGCATGAGCCCGAACGATCCCTTCGCCGCATCGCGCTCGGAGTACGCCGCTACATCGTCCCTCCCCTTCCCGAGCAGGGCAAACGGTACCGGATCCATCGTGTGGGTCTTATACCGCACCGGTGTCGGATGATCGGGGAGGACCGCGATGGTGGTATCCGGCCGGTCCAGGACGATACCGATAGCCTCATCGAGCCGCTCGATCGCCCGCACCTTCTCCTCCACGCTTCCCATGTGCCCCGCCTCGTCGGGGGCCTCGACGTGAACGTAGACGAAGTCAAGCCGGTCGAGGGCTTCTACCGCGTATCGGGCCTTTGCTTCGTAATCGGTATCCAGGAATCCGGTAGCGCCCGGAACGTCGATCACCTCCATACCGGCGAGGCAGGCTATGCCGCGCAGGAGGTCGACTGCGGAGATCATACCGCCGGAAAGACCATACTTCTCCCGGAAAGGTGCAAGCGACGGTTTCTTCCCGCCGCTCCACGGCCAGATCCCGGTGGCGGGGAGACTCCCCTCTTCCAGGCGGTGCCGGTTGACCGGGTGGTCGGCAAAGATCTCTTCTGCACGCTCCATACAGTCGAGGAGGACTCCGGCATCCCCGCCGCGCGGGAGGAACTCCCCGATCGGCTGGCCGATGATATCATGGGGAGGTGTGGTCTCGGCCCCGAGTGCCCCGGGAACGACCATCAGGTTCCGATAGCCGACCCCGGGGTAGAACCTGATATCATCGAGCGCGGCATCCAGGTCACGGAGGAGTTCAGCGCCCTCGGTGCTTGATATATGCCCGGCGTTGAAGTCTTCGATCGTGCCATCCCGGATCGTGACCAGGTTGCATCGGTAGGCAAACTCCCCCTCCTGGAGGGTGACACCCATGCTGGCGGCCTCAAGCGGCCCCCTCCCGGTATATGTGGTGCGGGGGTCGTAGCCCAGTATCGAGAGGTTTGCTATATCGCTCCCGGGATCGAACCCCTCCGGAACCGTCCGGAGCATCCCGCACCGCCCCTCCCGGGCGATCCTGTCCATGTTTGGTATATCTGCGTACTCGAGGGGTGTTTTGCCCCCCAGTTCGGCAAGCGGCTCATCCGCCATGCCGTCTCCGAGGATGATGACGTATTTCATGTAGATCGTTGATGAGTCTGGTTATTATCTGGTCGCCGGTGAGATGAGGGAAGCCGGATCGCCCCGAGAAAACCTTCCGGTGTGAGTCTGGATCGCCTCTACCCGAGTAACGCACGGGTTGCCGTGCGCACGCTCTCCCGGGAAGTGGTCTCGCATCGCCAGCCGAGGGCCTTGAGTCTCTCGACTGAGAGCTGCATCTTCGGGACATCGCCGACCCAGCCGCGCGCACCGCCGGTGAACCGGTAGCGGACGCCGGAGAGGTTCATCTCTTCTGTGACGATATCGGCGATCGCGACGACGTCGATCCAGTCTTCAGACCCGATATTGAAGGTGTTTACCGGATCGTGCGCGTGGTCTATCCCGAACTCTACCGCACGGACACACTCCCCGACCTCCAGGTACGATTTTGTCTGCCGGCCATCGCCGAGGATCTCGAGTTCCTGCGGGTCTTTGCGGAGTTTATGGATGAAGTCCGGTATGACGCCGTGGTTGCTCCTCTCGCCGATGATGTTTGCGAACCGGTAGATCCATGCCTGCATGTCAAACGAGTGACAGTAGGAGGATATGAGCGCCTCGCAGGCGAGCTTTGTCGCGCCGTAGACCGATATCGGCTCAAGCGGCGTGTAGGTCTCCGGCGTCGGGATGACCGTGGCCTCGCCGTAGACGGTCGATGTCGATGTGAAGACCAGTTCCGGCACGCCATGCGCCCGCATCGCCTCAAGCACCCGGTATGTGGCGGTGATGTTGTTCTTCATCTGCGAGTCCGGGGTCACGGCACTCTGCCGGACATCAGGGTCTGCGGCGATGTGGTAGACCCGATCCGCGCCCTTCAGGTGCTCCTGCCAGCCGTCGTCGAGCAGGTTCTGCCTGATGAATCTGACCCGCTCACCCGTCAGGTGCTGTGCGAGGTTCTCCGGGGTGCCTGCGCTACAGTCATCGATGACCAGCACATCATCTCCCCCTGCGACCAGGGTATCGACGATGTGTGAACCGATGAACCCGGCGCCGCCTGTTACGATACAGAACATCATAGAATACGTCTCCTTCTCATGCTATAGGACTTACGAAGAGAAGTCCTCTCAAGAGTAAATGCTTTGCCCGGAAAGGCGATGCAATGGCGTGGTCGGGTGGAGTGCCTATGTGCGGGGCTTGTGGCCGGCGGCGGGGCCAAAATACCGTTCACTGTGGTGATCACCGGACCGCCACATAACGGAGATGAGCTCCTGCCCCCTCTCTCCTGACCAGCCCGAGCCCCTCAAGAACCTTCAACCGCCTGACAACCGTCGTCCTGGAAAGCCCGATCTCGCCGGCGATCTCGCTGCTCTTCCGGGGCTCGCGAACCTCGTCCAGGATCATCCGGTCCGTCTCATCGATCAGGGATCGCATATCTTTCCTGAAGGTGACGCTGAAGCGGTTCGGTGCCGTCGAGAAAGAGACGGAACAGAAGGGATGTTCCTCGACCTCACGCCGGATCAGCCGGATCCCATAGCCGTAGCGCTCGATAAATCCGGTGTCGTAGAGGAGATTTGAGAGAGATGGGTTCCGGGGGATGTGCTCCGGGTCATCAATATCTACGCCCGGCATCAATCCGCCCGGATTTCGGATCTCGATCGTGTCGGGGTGGAGGAAGATCCTTACATCGGCGCTCACAACGTAATTTCTGTGTGCGATGGCGTTGATGATCGCCTCCCTGATCGCCCTCGGCGGGTATTCTTCAATCTTGATCCGCCGCGCTCCGACGACCACCTCAACCTTCTGTATCTCTGCGAGGAGGCTTGAGTACGCCGACTCGATCACCTGCCAGACCGGCCCCTCAAACTCCCGGCTCCACACCGGCTCTCCACCTGCCATCCGGATCAGGCGGATCCGGGCATGGGGAATGTATCTGCTGGCGTCAGTGAAGAAAAGGACGCCCGCGTTGGTGAGCATCCCGTCTTTTGCAGCACCGGCGCTACGGAGGTAGCGATTGCGGTCCTCATCTGCGATCGTCTTTCCCCGGGACTGCTTGATCGCCTCAAAGAACCAGCCGATATAGGGAGGATCCGCCTCTGTAAGAGCGATTACCGGAGCTCCATCCCAGGTGATGATCCCGAGTTCTGCCGAGAGCATGAGTATCTCCTGGATGGAGAGGGGCCGGATGCCTGTACCTACCCTGATGTAGACGACACCGCCAACGGAACAGAGCGAGGCGCCTTTCTGTACCTCAATGACGAGAAGGTTCCTGCCGTTGATGGAAGGCTTCCAGGTGGTGATCTGTGGAGGCGGGATGATCGCCGAGAGGGCGCTCGTAACCATCTCAACTGCTGTTTTTATGTCAGTTCCGACGATCTTGCCGTTGTCATCGACGCCAATGATGATATAACCGCCCTCAGCGTTGGCAAATGCAGCGATCTCGCGGTGGAGTGTCCTTGAAGGTTCTCTCTTGAATTCAACGCGCTCTGATTCCCCATCCCTGATGAGGTCGAGGAGACGATCGAGATCCATATTTACTGTTAACCATTGCAACAGAGAATAATGTTACGGTAGATGGTTTACTGTATCGTTTTTTGGTGACTCGTTATGATACAGTAAATATCATGCCGGAACAGGTCTGATATCCAGATAGAGCCCGAATCATCCTCAGCTGGGGTACAGCAGAACATCTACTGATTCACTCGACCCGGCAGAAGAGCGATCTGATGAAGATCCGGTCTACGAGGCAGTAGTCCGGCGCCCCTCAGCTCACCGGGGGCCCGGGCAACCGCCGGCCGCGGCTACCCGGCCAGAGGCGCCTTCGAGAAGACCTCGAAGCTCCTGCTCCCTACGTTTCCGTTCCGCAGGAAGTAGTACTCAAGCAGTCTATCCTTGTTCTCGGTATACGAGAACCAGTAGTTCAGCCGGTAGGTCTCCTTCGTGTAACCATCCAGAGCCGGATAAGTATTGGAACTCTCGGTTATCACGAGATCGAAGTCGCCCGTGTAGATCGACGATTCATCGATCTTCCTGCTATAGTAACTCAGTTTCGAGGCCGCCTCGCCCCGGTAGTACCAGGGCAGTGGCCAGTAGGACTCACTCGCGACAGCCAC
>JAAYND010000177.1 GCA_012521035.1 Methanomicrobiales archaeon | reverse complement strand
GTTCCGTCACGACCTCTTCGATGACGGCCGGGAACCGGGCGATATGCCGGGCGAGAGCGATCTCATGATCCGTCTCGTAGTGGTAGGCCGGCTCGAACTCGCCGGCCTTCTCAAGGATGCTACAGGCACGGGCGTGGGCGTACTGGATGTAGGGGCCGCTCTGGCGCTCGAAGTTCAGCGCCTCGACCCAGTCAAAGACCGTGCTCTTCTCAGGCGAGACCTTCACGATGTCGTAGCGGATGGCGGCGATTGCAACCGATCCGGCGATAGCCCGGCGTTCTTCCTCGGGGAGCTCCGGGCGCCGGACGGTCACCTCCTCAAACGCTTTTGCCGTCACCTCCTCGATCAGGTCGTCGGCAGAGACGAACTTGCCCGCCCGGGTGCTCATGGCGCCCTCGGGGAGGGAGACAAACTCGAAGTAGACGATCTCAGGGGGTTTCTCCCCGATGAGCCCGAGGGTTGCCTGGAGCTGGGCGCCGATCAGTTTGTGGTCGGCCCCGAGCACATCGATCATCCGGTCGAAGTTGCGCCCCTTCCAGGTATGGTAGGCGAGGTCGCGGGTGCTGTAGACCGATGTGCCGTCGCTCCGCCGGAGTATGTACTTCTTCTCAAAACCCTGTTCTGTGAGGTCAACCCAGAGGGTCTCATCCTCGTGGGCCTGCGGCAACCGCCGGATCTGTTCGATGACCCGATCCACATCACCGATCCTGATAAAATCGCTCTCCCAGGCGAATCGGTCATGGTGGGCGTTCAGGGCGGCGAGGGTCGTCTTGATGCCGGAGACACAGAGGGAGACTGCGGCCCGGAACTTCTTCGATGTCTCGGGGTCACCGCGTTCCACCTCCTGCATGAGGTGATCGATCTCATCGGTGATGCCGGGGTTCTCCTGGATCTCGCGGTTCGCTGTGACATAGACCCGTGCGACGTAGTGGTCCTCTTTCTCATCCTCGTTTCGGACGATATCGAGGTGATCGAGACCCCAGGCGACGATCGCGACCTGACGGCCCATGTCGTTTAAGTAATACTGGGCTTCAAGCGGATACCCGGCCTTCCGGAACGCTCTCACAAGGGAGTCTCCGATGACGGTATTTCGGATGTGGCCGACGTGGAGGGGACCGTTTGGGTTTGCGCTGGTATGCTCAAGCACCACCCGCTCGGAGCGGCGGGGGTGACTCCCGTAGCCGGGTTCAAGGGCCTCCCGGACCGCTCTTCCGAGGAGGGAGGGGCCGAACCTGAAGTTGATGTAGGGGCCCGTCGCCTCGACCTGGATATCGTCGAGGTCGGCCGCGAGCGTCTCCGCGATATCCCCGGCGATCAGGTGGGGGGCTTTCTTCTGTTGCTTTGCAAGTTTAAATGCTACCGTCGAGGCGAGATCGGCGTGATCCCCGCCCGTCGTGAGGAGGACATCCTCCTCGCCGGTGCATGCCTGGAGCATGCGCTCAATCTGGTGGTATTTCTCCTGAAACATCAGTATCCGGTCCTGTAACGAAGAATTGCTGCGATCCCGCCGAACGCATTGTGGAGCATCGAGCCTTCCTCAAAGTCGTCCGATATGATCCGGACGGCCGTACTGCTCTGGTCAGCAAGAGCAGTCAGCTCGTCGATGATATCGGTCTCCTCGGCCACGTAGAGCGATGCCCCATCCTTCGGGCAGGTGCCGAAGTCGATATCCTTGATATGCTTCCCGGGCTCGATGCTGACCGTCCTCTCCTCGGTGTAGTCATCGTTCGGGCAGGCGAGCTTCAACCTCGCCCGCCGGAGTTTCTCGGAGAGGAGGAGGGTATCGACGGCGCCGATCTCAAGGTTCTTCCTGACGCTCTCCTCGCCGTAGGCGGCCGCACCATCGTCCTTGACCAGTTCCTGGAGGAACCGGTTCATCACGTTCTTCTCTTTGATGATATCGAGATCTTTTAAGGCATCCGCCGCGTTCTCGACGAGCTCGGCAAGCCCGGTCTCGTTTGTGTAAGCGACATCAAAGAGCCCGATGATCCGCTTCTGGAGCTCGTGGTGGAGGTAGGCGCCAGCCTCAAACTCTTCTTTGGTCGGGGTCGGGCCGCCGATCAGCACACCTTTGAATCGCTCGAAGAAGTCCTTCTCGGCGAGGAAGATGTCACTCGCCCGGTCACCGACCTTCTTGTAGAACTCGTTGATGGCGATCAGGCGCAGTCGCTGGAAACGGACGCTCGACTGACCACCTTTTCGCTGTTTCCCGGGGACCATCGATGTGACGCCGCTTACGGGTTCTATCCGGTTCCCGCGCAGGAATCCGATGTAGGCCTCCCTTCGATCGATGACGATCAGCCCGTAGACCTCCTTCTCGCCGAGCATCTCCTCCAGAGGCTCGAGCTCGAACGTCGAGCTGCACCGGTAGAGGTAGATGTTGAGCGGTTCGGGGGGTTCAATTATCTCACAGTCGAGGCTCGTGCGGTCGCCGCCGATGTTGATCGCGCCGCAGAAGACTGCCATACCGTTCTCCGGCGGGCGCTTATAGTACTTGAGGCGGGCGAGGATCGAGGATATGGCACTCTGGACGTTTGTCCGGGTCTGTTTACTCTTGATGTTTGCACACTGTCCGAACTCGTCACGGAGCTGGGCGGTAACATCGTATATCTGCTTATCTGGGGGTATATAGAGTGTGATCAGCTCGGTACCGCTCCCTTCCTTCTCCGCAAGCCTCTCAAGCATCTTTTTAAATTCATAGCGCTTTCGCGCGGTATCCATCTCTTGCGTCTCTTCCATCTGAATGTTCACCAGGCCCGCTGAATGGTATTCATATCGGAGCTACTATACATTTCTCCGGGGACGGCATAAATCTGCGCACATTCTACTGATCTCCCCGTCAGCACTCCGGTCCGCCGTTCTCGCGCCCCTTACCAGAGAGAACGGCAGATAAGGCAGATCGTCTTTGCATCGACGATCCGCCCATCCGCGATCATCGCCGTGAGGTCTGCAACGGGAGTGCGGACGACCTCAATATCCTCGTCGTCGTCCATCTGATACTCAGAGCTCGGCGAGAGCCCGGACGCGACATAGAGCCAGATCCGCTCATCGGTGTAGCCGGGCGATGAGTATATCCAGCCCTTCGGGGTGAACGTCTCCGCCTTCATCCCGGTCTCCTCGATAAGCTCCCGGTAAGCGGTTTCACGCGGTTCTTCTCCCGCATCGATCGTCCCCGCCGGCGCCTCAATGATGTAGTCATCGATGGCGAACCGGAACTGCCTGATGAGGTAGCAGTCATCCCCCTCGACCGGGAGGATGGCGACCGCTCCGCCGGGGTGGACGACCACCCGCTCCCTCTTCCTCCCGGACGGGAGGACGATCTCTCTCCTCTCAACACTAAATCTTCCAGAACTACAGGTCTCCATGGTTATTCCTCGTACTCGATTGGGTCGGGCACCCCCGCCACGCGGAATGCATGAAGGCGGTAGTGGCAGGATGAGCAGATCCCGCATGCCCGATCGTTATTCTGGTAGCATGACCAGGTCTCCTCGTATGGGACGCCGAGCGCGAGCCCCACGCTCAGGATCTCAGCCTTCGTCATCCGGACAAAGGGCGTCATGAGGGTGATCCGGGGGTCTGCCGCCGTGCCGAGGTCGATCACTCTCTGGAAGGCCTCGATGAACTCCGGCCGGCAGTCGGGGTACCCGGGGTAGTCGGCGGTCTGGACACCGATGAAGATCGCCTCCGCCCGGCGGGCTTCCGCAAGGCTGGTCGCGATAGCGAGGAGGTTGGCGTTCCTGAACGGGACGTAGGTGGCCGGCATGGCATCCGGTTCACCGGTATACTCTCCGACCGGGATCTCCGGATCGGTCAGGCTCGATGCCCCGATCGCTTTGAAGTGCTCAAGGGCGATCTCGACGAACTCCACCGCATCGAGCATCCGGGCGATGGTCTTCGCGCACGCCCGCTCTTTTGCCTCGGTGAGCTGACCGTAGGTGAAGTGGAGCGCGATGATATCGTAACCCATATCCTTTGCGACATACGCGAGCGTTGAAGAGTCCATACCGCCAGAGAGGAGACATACCGCTTTCATTCATCTCACCCCGAGGACCTTGTGGAGCTGCACCTGAAACCTCACCGGGAGATCCTCCTCGACGATGTACCCGGCGATGGCGCGGTAGTCGGACCCCTCGACCGGCGATATGAAGATCTCCCCCTGGATATCGTAGTGATCGATCACCGCACGGGCGTAGAGGAGATCGGTCTCGTCCGCGACGACGAACTTGACGGAATCACGGGGCGTGATGTAGCGGAGGAGAGAGAGATCGCTCTCCTCCCCCGACGACGGGCATTTGACGTCCATGCAGATGGAGGCATGGGGCTGCATCTCCCGGAAGTCGATGGTGCCGTTTGTCTCGATCTCGAGCTGGTAGTCGTGGACGGCAAACTTCCTGAGGAGTTCGAGGACCTCGTCCGCCCAGAGGAGCGGTTCCCCGCCGGTGATGGATATGCACTTCCCGTTCTGCAACCAGACGTGGTCGAGAACCTCTGTGACGCTCATCTCCACCCCGCCCTCATAGGCGTAGGTGGTGTCGCAC
>JAAYND010000176.1 GCA_012521035.1 Methanomicrobiales archaeon | reverse complement strand
GGGCCGCCACACGGACCCGGCCCTCGGGTGGGTAAACACCGAGATGCAGGTTTTTTATGTCTTTTCGGACGACATCGACATGCATATCGCCTACGGATATCCGGTGCATTCAGGTGTACTCCTGCTGTCTTTTGACGAGTTCGAGCGCTTCTTCGAGCTTCTCATCCGGTATGACCTTCTTGATCGCGATACGGACCATCCGTGTCTTGATGGGGTTATACGTCCAGCCGTCCTGTTTGGTCGATATCACCGCCTCGTGGACCGCGAGCGCGATCGCTTCATCTTCGCCGAGGTTGTCGTAGAGGGCCTGTTTTCCCGGTGTATCCAGGGCCTCCGGATACCGTGCGCCATCGCCCGGCCGGCTGACCTGTTCTGCGAGTTCGATGATCTTTGCCAGGTACTCCTGGTAGTCGAGCGCTCCTGCACGGCGTTCTCTGATCAGCGCATCCAGCAGATCGGATATCTTCTCGTAGTACCTCGGGTTGATGGGGGACTCGTCGGTGATGATCCTCCGGACGTTGTTCTCGATCGTCTCGGCGACCGCTTCACTATCGCTTCGTATGCCCGGTGGGAGCGTCTCCACGGCATCGGCGCCGCGCTCAAGGAGGAGCTGGACCAGCGGTATATCATCGAATGCCGATACCTTCACGCTCTCCTCGGCCCGGATGTAGGTATCGAGGAGGTGGCGCATGGCCGGTTCGTAGAGTTTGAGGTCGATGTAGTCGCCGCTCGCCCGCATGATCTCGCTACGGACGTTCTCGTAGTGGGTGACCTCAGCCCTGATATTTTCTGCTTCGGTATCGGTGTAGCCGGCGTCCTGCATCTCGTTTGCAAGGTTCGCATATGCACGGGTGAGTGAGGCGACCGACCGGTAGAGGGCGGTTCTCCTGCGTTCGTTCAACTTTAGTGCTTCGGGGTCAGATGTATCTTCCGCGCAGAAGAAACGCATGTACGCAAGGGTGTCGCGGGGTAGCCTGACCGGCTCACAGAGCGTTCTCACCGCCTCCAGGGCGGCGTCGAGACGTTCGCGTCCCTGCTCCAGGCGGTCTTTGAGCAGCCCCGAGACGTCTTCTCGATCAAAGCCGCTGAAGGCCTCGCCGGTGTAGTCCTTGATCGACCTCTCAAGCGACCGGAAGAGATCTTTGTAGTCGATTATGTAGCCGTACTCCTTGTCCTCACCATCGAGGCGGTTCACGCGGCAGATCGCCTGGAAGAGGCCGTGGTCGCGCATGTTCTTGTCGATGTAGAGGTAGGTTGCCGGCGGGGCGTCAAACCCGGTGAGGAGTTTGTCGACGACGATCAGGAGTTTCATCTGGCCGGGCTCGTTCACGAACCGCGTCTTCACCTCTCTCTCGAACTGCTCGACTTTGTACATAGCCGTCTCTTCCGGTTCATCGAAGTGATCGGCGAGCATCTTTCGGTAGATCTCATACTGCCGCAGCCTCTCGGTCAGCCCTTCGCCGGTCTCTTCGCCCCTGATGGTCGAGGGTGACGGCACGTAGGAGGTTATGACCGCACACTTACCGGCAAGGTCAGTCCTCTGGAGGATCTCGAAGAACCGACAGGCCGAGTAGATGCTCCCTGTGACGAGGAGAGCGTTTCCGCGGCCGCTCCTGAGCCGGTCACGCAGTTCCATATCGAGCAGGATGTCGCTTGCGATCTTTTCGAGGCGGTCCTGTGCGCTGAGGACTTTCTGCATGGTTCCCCAGCGCTTCTTGAGTTCAGCCCTCGCGGCGTCGGTCAGGCCCCGGGTCTTGATATCGAACCACTGGTCGATCTTCTCCGGCGATGTGAGGTTCTGGTCGATATCGCGGGCCTCATACCGGAGGTCGAGGACAACACCGTCGCGCACGGCCTCGTCGTACTTGTAGGTGTGGATATAGGGGCCGAAGACCTCGATGCTCTTCTGTTTATCCGCCTTCAGGAGCGGTGTGCCGGTGAACCCGATCAGCATCGCTCCGGGGAGGAGCGCCTTCATCGCCTGGTGCAGTTTGCCGGACTGGGTGCGGTGGCATTCGTCGACGAAGACAAAGAACTCGCCTTTCGGGGAGAACCCACGGGGGAGGTTTCTCTTGAGGTCACTGATGTAGGTCTCGAGATCGGTATCGCTGAGGTCGTCGCCACGTCCGAACTTGTGGACCAATGAGCAGACCAGCCACTCGCTCTCCTTTGTGAGGACGCTGATGAGATCGGCGCCGCTCTTCGTGCGGTAGATCTTCTCGCCGACACCGAGGAAGACCTTCTCGATCTGGTCGTCGAGTTCGGTTCGGTCGGTTATGAGCAGGACGCGGGCGCCCGGGACGTGCTCGCGGATCCATTTTGCGAGCCAGACCATGATCAGGCTCTTTCCACTGCCCTGGGTATGCCATATGATCCCGCCCTCGCGCCGTTCGACGCTCTCCTGTGCGGCCCTGACACCGAAGTACTGGTTGTGCCGGCAGGTCTTCTTGATCCCGGCATCGAAGACGATGAAGTCGTGGATGATCTCAAGCAGGCGTTCCCTCCGGCAGATATGGGAGAGTTCGGCGAGGAGGGGATTGTCGGGTGAGGCCTCTTTCCAGCGGAGGTAGTACTTCTCCGGCGTCTCGATGACGCCGTAGCGGAGTCCCTCGGTCTCGTTTCCGGCCATGATGATCTGCACGGTCGAGAAGAAAGGCTGGATGAACTCTCTCTTCTGGTTGTCGAGGTTCTGGCGGATGCCCTCGGAGACCGAGACGGTCGAGCGCTTGAGTTCAAGGACGCCGAGGGCGATACCGTTGACGTAGAGCACGATATCGGGCCGCTTCGGGTTCTCGCCGGCGATCGTGACCTCCTCTGCGATGGCGAAGTCGTTCTCCTCCGGGCTCTCCCAGTCGATGAGCCAGACGGTTATGTGTTGCTCGCCGGCGCCGGGCTGGACCTTCACGCCGTAGCGGAGCAGTCCGTAGACCTCGCGGTTGGCGTCGTAGAGGTTCTTGCTGCCGCTGATGGCCTTTGCTTTGCTGAGTTCGTAGAGCACCCGGTTGATGATCTTCCGGGTGTGGCCCCGGCGCCTGAGCCAGTCGGTGAGCAGCTCCTCCTCGATGTTGCTGTTCTCCTCTCGGTGCGTCCAGTTCCCGAGGTAGCGGTAGTCGAGAGCGTCGCGGAAGTGGGCGGTGACCCGCTCCTGGGTTCTTCGCTCGCGCTCGCCGACGGTGGTCATGGGGCGTCGCCTCCAATGATCTCCCAGCGGCCGCCTTTCGTTGGACCAACACGCCTGAGCCGGCCTGCCTCCCGCAATCGCCGGATCTGCCACTCGATCCCCTTCGGTGTGATGCCTATCTGTTCAGCAAGTTCTCTCATGGTGATGGTCGGGTCAGCGGCGATCAGGTCCAGGATTTTATTTCTGGTTTCTTCCCTGGGTTTCCTGGCCTCTTCCCTAGTTCCTCTGAGTTCTTCCCTAGTTTCTTCCCTGGGTTTCCTGGTTTCTTCCCTAGTTCCTCTGAGTTCTTCCCTAGTTTCTTCCCTGGGTTTCCTGGTTTCTTCCCTAGTTCCTCTGAGTTCTTCCCTAGTTTCTTCCCTGGGTTTCCTGACTTCTTCC
>JAAYND010000175.1 GCA_012521035.1 Methanomicrobiales archaeon | reverse complement strand
CCGGGTCTATCTCCAGCGCCCGGTCGTAGCACCGGACAGCCTCGCCGTAGCGACCGAGGCCGGCGAGCGCAAGGCCTTTATTATTCCATGCAGCGATGCTTCCCGGGTCGATCTCCAGTACCCGGTCGTAACATCGAGCAGCCTCATCGTGGCGGCCGAGCCCCTCGAGTGCAGTGCCTTTACCGCCCCATGCTCTGGCATATTCAGGGTCGAACTTCAGCGCCCGGTCAAAGCACCGGATCGCCTTCTTATAATCCCCTGACCTGTGAAGACCAGTGCCCTTGTTATACCAGTTTACAGCATCTCTCCGTGACATGAATCTTTTCCCTCCCCCTGATATCGTACCGTATGCCGGATAGATCCGGAGCGCCGCAAGGGTGTTTGGTGGTTTTTGCGTTACCACTTGAATATCATAACCCTATCGTAACCATTCAGATCACCCGATGAGTCGCCCCTGGCATGAACAGTTTCATTCTATCCCTCTCACCACACCCATCCGACAGGTCGCCGGCCCCTCCGGCACTCTTTTATCCCCCGGAGCAAAACCCACTTCCTATGAGCAAACTCGAGACCGGCATGCCGGCACCGGACTTCTGCCTCCCCGACGCTGACGAAGAGACGGTCTGCCTTGCAGACCTGCGGGGCGCCTACGCGGTCATCTACTTCTACCCGAAGGACAACACATCGGGGTGCACCCTTGAGGCCCGGTCGTTCTCCGACGCCATGGAGGCGTTTGTCCGGGAGGAGACGCCGGTCTTCGGGATCAGCCCGGACTCTACCGCGAGCCACAGGCGGTTCGCCGCGAAGCACGACCTCACGGTCCGCCTCCTCTCAGATCCCGGGCGCCAGGCGATCGAGGCCTACGGCGTCTGGGTGCCAAAGAAGATGTACGGGAGGGAGTACATGGGTGTCGAGCGGAGCACATTCATAATCGACCCGGAGGGGACGATCGCTGCTGTCTGGCGGAAGGTGAGGGTGAAGGGGCATGTGGATGCTGTGATGGCAGCGCTTGTAGAGCTCAGGGCAGGGGCAGCGGGTTCAGAAACACGGGAGTGATCGATCCGCACATCCCCTGAGGGCTCGCCGGCACCAGGCACTGGGAAAGAGAGCATAGAGTATCGCGACCGGGGAGAGACCAGATGACCTCCATACACCGCACAGGAGCAGACTTCTTCCTGATCAACCCTCTCCTCCTCACCCTCACCCTGCCTGGCGCACTCGTTTTAGCCGGATTTGACCCACCATTCGGTCTCCTGATAAACATCACCACATGGATGGCCGCGTTCACTGGCACCTCCCCCCTTGCCATCCTCTACATCCTCATCAGAAGTGAATCACCTGGAGAGCGACTCCTCCCGGCAGTCGCGGGTTATGTCATCCTGGTAGTCGTTATCGCCTATACGTCATACCTCATACAGCAGCCCTCTTCGAAGGGATCAGGGCACCTGGCTACGAGCAGACGTTTCTCAGCTTCCTTATTGCCACTCTGCTCACCGCCGGCATCTCCCTCTCCCTCCTGCCGGCAGATCTCCTCGCCTGCCGGGGAAATCCTGAAAATTTCCCCCTGCTCGCTGTAAACGTCGCCCTCCTGGTGGCAGTTGTATACCTCTCACGCCTCCGCCTTCAAGGCAGGGAGCCGTATGGAGAACCCTGAGAAGATGCACCCCGGGGAGCTGCGGCACTCTTTTATCTCCAGGAAACAAAGGCTGACTTATATCCGGTATCCAACTTTGCCGGAGAAGAAACAGGAGGCATATTATGGAAAACGGACCCCGAGGAGCGATCCTCCAGAGAGACAGAGCGTCATACGCGATCGTACCGAGAACCCCCGCGGGGATCATAAGCCCGGAGCACCTGGAGAACATCATCAAGGTAGTCCGGCGCTACAACATCCCCGTCATCAAGATGACTTCAGGGCAGCGGATGGTTCTCGTGGGGATCAAGGAAGAGGATATCGAGAATATCTGGAACGAGCTCGGTATGACCGTGGGCCAGGCGACAGCGCCCTGCCTTCACTACGTCCAGGCATGCCCCGGGACGGTGACCTGCAAATACGGCAAGCAAGACTCCCTGGGCCTCGGGATCGAGGTCGAAGAACTCTACCAGGACATGAACCTGCCGGCAAAACTCAAGATAGGTGTCTCAGGATGCCCCCGGTGCTGCGGCGAGAGTTACCTCCGTGATATCGGGATCATCGGGGATGCAAAAGGCTGGAACGTCATCTTCGGAGGCAACTCCGGCGGCCGCCCCCGGATCGGTGACGTCGCTGCAAAAGGCCTCACGAAGGATGAAGTCATCGACCTCGTCCGCCGCCTGCTCGAGTACTACCGGAAGAATGCACGGCCGGGAGAGCGGACCGCACGGTTCGTCGAGCGGGTCGGGTTTGATACCATCAGAAGGGACGTCCTGGCCTTCGCTCCCTATATTCCGCTGGAGTCAGTCGGCCACCGGTAAAGAGGGTCGCGGGGCTACGATCATCCTGCCGGCGAACTGTCCCTGGATCCCGGCAGGATGATCGCGGCGCTCCAGTCCCCGCCGGACTGGCACCGATTCCACAGGTCCCGGCAACTCGTCTTTCCCCGGCGTCGAAGGAGCAGGCCGGCCTGCTTTCACCCTGGCAGACAGTATCCGGTCCCCCCCAGATCACCCCGGCGGCCCCGAACACTCCTCTATTCCCCTTTCTCCTGTGCAGACAGCTGGATGAGGTGCGGACACGGAAAAATTATTTATGCCCACCACACAGAGTGTATTTTAATGAAGCGGTTTGTGGCTATTGCACAGGGGCGTGTCCAGAAGGTCGGTTATCGGGAGCATGTGTATGGCGCAACATTTGATCTAGAGATCTCAGGATATGTAAAGAATCTCAAGAACGGTGAGGTCGAGATCGTAGCAGAAGGGAGAGAAAAAGATCTCCAGAAGCTCATCAGCGAGATCAACATCATCCGAAGACCCATCGCGGTCAGATCGTTCACTGTCAGATGGGAGAAACCGACGGGAGAGTACGCCACGTTTGATATTATCCGTGGAGATTTCCAGGAGGAGATATCTGAGCGGATGGATTACGCCGGAAACCTGCTCCACGGCATGGATATGAAACTCGATTGTATGCTAGACAAACAGGATCAGATGCTGGACAAGCAGGACCAGACCCTCCAGGCCACGAGAGAGGTGAAAGAGGAGATTGCCGGGTTCCGAAGCGATGCTAGAAAGCACCTCGACGATGAATTCGGAGATATCAGAAAGGAGCTGGTCTCCATCAAGGATGCGCTTGCCCGCGCAGGCATCCAGGTCTGAAGCTCCCGGAAAAACCTGATGTTCTGGCAATCCGCCCTCGTCTTCCCAATCCTGTTCTGCACCCGGAGCCCGCCGGGTAACACTCCTCAGGTTTCATGCAGGAAGAGATGAAGATCCCGAGCCACCCCGCAAGTTAAATCCCCTCAAACCCCACAGCTCTCCAGCAAACAAAGGTGACAACATGCGGCTACAAGTGATCCTGGAGCGAATTCTGCGACTCTTCGGCCGGGAAGACTGCAAACCCACCGGCACCGGCGCGGGCGAGGTCTACTCCCTCCTCACCGACCCCTTCGCCACAGACCACGGCGAGGAGGCTCCGGACGACAGCGCCCCGGTGGAGGCCATCGGGCGGGCTTGCCGGCGGATGCAGGCAGCAGCGACGAAGCGAGAACTCCTCCGCACCATCGCTGTCGAAGTGGGATCGTACCACCTCCGTGACCTCGAACTGATGAACGCCCACTTCGAGCGGAAAGTCGAGAACCTTCCGGAGGACTACCGCAAACGGCTTCTTGAGGGCGTCAGGGAAGAGATCTTCGGGGCGCACCACCGCCTGATCCTCCTCTCCCGGAACGGGGCTGACCCGGGCATGGACGGGCCCCCGGATCCGGCGCACACAGCCTACTGGGCCATGGTGGCAGAGGCCTGCACAGAGAAAGCCCGGGAGAAGAGCCCGAGGTATCTCTACCTGAAGTACCTCCTCGCCGGGTTCACGATGTTCGTCCTCGCTGAGCCCGCCCACCCGGTCGGCACCCCCTTTCCGGGTGGGCAGATCGTCGATGAGTGGGAGGGAGTCTACCTCTGCCCGGTCAGGGATATGGCAGACGATGTTCCCTACGCCCTCTGCCCCTACTGCCCGGCAACCCAGAGCACTGAACCGACCTATCCCGAGATGCGGGCCCGCCGCCTTGAGCGGAGGCGGCAGGAATGTCTCGCAAACTACTGGACAAACTATAAAGGATGAATTCAAAGGAGATCTGTTGTATGAAGATTGTCGATGTATCGAAAGAACCGATCACCAAGACCCCGCACAACGTCGATGCCCGGAAGGTCTACGACACCGAGCACGCGACGGCGGTGGTGATCACGCTTGAACCGAACGAGGCGCTCAAGATGCACATAACCCCGGTGGACGTCTTCTTCTACGTCCTTGAGGGGACCGGTATCGTCGAGATCGGTGACGAACGTGCAGAGGTCGGGAAGGATCACCTGGTCGAGAGCCCGGCAAAGATTCCGCACCGCTGGATCAACGAGAGCGATCAGACCTTCAGGGTGCTCGTGGTGAAGGTCCCGCGCCCGACGACCGGGACGAGGCTCCTTTGAGGATACAATGGTCGTTGAATCGATCCCGCAACCCGTAGGCTTCATATACGGCTTCCTCGCTTTTGTCACCCTTATAGGGCTCTGGTACTCGGGCCGGTTCACCCGGCGGCGAGCGATGCCATTCCTCATCGCATCAGCGTTCTTCGGGTTCCTGATCTTTGCGCCGGTATTTCCCTACCAGCTGCAGCTGGTCGTTCTCAGGGATACCGTAGCGCTCGGATCCCCGGTTCCTGCGGCGCTCGGTGCGCTCCTCACCTTCGTCGTCCTCGCCCTGATCGTTGGCCGGGTCATATGCGGGCAGGTCTGCCCGGCCGGGGCCGTCCAGGAGCTCATGTACCTCCTGCCGGTGAAGAAGCATAACCGCGCTGAGAGCCGTCTCCCGGTGGCGGTCAGGGCCGGGGTCTTCATCGTCTTCATCGCTGCCGGCCTCGGGCTCTCGGTGAACCTCCTCGGGCTCATCGGTCTATCGGACTTCTTCCACCTCGCTGTTATGAGTGCATCGTTCTTCGTCTTCCTTGCGATCGCTCTCCTCTCCGCTACCATCTACCGGCCGTTCTGCCGCTACATCTGTCCGTACGGCGCTCTTCTCGCCCCGGCGGCATCAAGGGCTCTCTACCAGCTCCGGAGGACGGACGCCTGCATCGATTGTGGAAAGTGTGAGCGGGCATGTCCGACCGGCGCGGCAGACCCCGCCGCCGGCCTCGGGGAGTGCTACCTCTGTGGCCGGTGCACGGAGGTCTGCCCGGTGGAGGGAGCGCTCGTCTACAAGCGGAGAGATAAGGAGAGTACATAACTGCAGAGGGCAGAATAGAGAAACAGGCTGATGTACCAATGGCCAAAGAGAAACGTGCAGAGTTACAGGGGAAGGTTCTCCGGTTAGCAGACCTCGTCGCCTATCAGGATGGGACCGTGGCAAGCAGGATGATCGTCAACAACAGGTCGGGGAGTATCACCCTCTTCTCGTTTGACGAGGATGAAGGGCTCTCGGAGCACACCGCACCCTACGACGCGGTGGTGACGATCCTCGACGGTGAGTGTGAGGTCTGGATCGCAGGTGAGACGCATCACATGAATGCGGGCGAGACGATCATATTCCCGGCAGACGTCCCTCACGCCCTCTCGGCCATAACCAGGTTCAAGATGTCGCTCACGATGATCCGGGGGAGGGAGGGTGCGTGACAGGCGAGAAAGAAGGTGACTACTGTACCGTATGCGGCGGGATCAAGCCCGAAGCGATCAAGATCAGGACGATCCTCGTGGACGGGAAGGCGACCGGCATCAACCAGCTTGATGTGATCATCGACGGTGTGCGGAAACTGCACCTGGATGACGATGCCGCGGTCCGCGCCGAACTCCTCAGGAGAGCCGGCGCCTTCAACTACATACCGACGAAGAAGAGAGAGGCATACAGCGATGCCCTGATGCAGGAGTACAGGGCGGCCTCAGAGTAAGGGAGGTTCGATCAGAGATCTCCCGGGCGCGGGAAGAGATTCTCTCTATAGCCCCCTCCCATTCTTCGGGCGAGGCTCCCGTTGGCGGGCACTGCACGGCAAAAACCTGGAGAGATCATACCGGTATCCCGGCTAAATACACTCCGTGAGCGTCTCCAGGGTGATGCGATAGGAGCTGACATCCTCCACGCTCACGATAAGGTAGAAGTCTTTACCGCCTATCTGGATGTTCTTGATGACACTTCCCGGATACCGCATCTCGGCCCCTTTCACGATGGCCCCCCTCTCCAGGTCAACCAATGCCATCCTGAAATGCGCCGCTTCAGGCCGTATCGTTGCAGAGACGCTACAGTTGAGCCGCCAGAGCGCGTACGGCACATGGAATATCTCCGTGATACCTCCTCGCCCCTCCTCGATATAGGCAAACGGGACGATGTCCGCACTGTTCTTCCACAGAGGATCAGATGCTCCGTAGTACGTGAGGTTAGCGGGGAGGTGGCAGATAGGCCGATCCCAGAACGCCGTCGCGTAAGAGATCCTGAAGGGTTCAGGGAGCCGGGGGGGTTCGGGCGTCGGGGGAGGGGTGACAGGGGGGGCAGTCGGAGTCACTTGTTGGCCCGGCGCCGGAACCTCCGGCCCCGCCTCCGCTACAGGAGAATGAAACACCACCGCCACCAGGGATACGATGAGCAGGGCGGCGATGATACTGATGACGTCGCCTTTATCCACAGATGAAGAGGGGTGCGCGGAGTAAAAAGACCTTCGATCAGGTCTTACATTCCAGCCTCGTCTGAATGCCCGATAGAGCTGAAGAGAGCGAAAGATTCCTGTATTTCAAGGATCCCGCCCTGTATCCAGAGTGGTAAAACGGAACTATTAATAGAATAACGATACCACCGTCCTGATGAGAGCATGGAGATCCCTGAGATACGCACGTGGGTGATATTTTATCTACTCTCGTTCGTGGTGCTCCTGGTTGCGATCTTCATCACGACCCGGAACGACGGCCAGCGCTGGATAAGCCTCATGCTCGTCATCGTCGTCGTCGGCGTCAACTCCTTCCTCCTGATCTCTGAGCTGAGACGCCACCAGAGTAAAAAGGCACTCATGCGCGTGATCTCAAATCCTGACGAAGCGGTGAACGATCGGGGCTCCTCCAGATACCGCTGACAGAAAAGATTGTCGTACCCACATCACATGACCTTTCGAAGTATCTTCTGGGCGATGTTATAGGGTGTAAAGAGGTGCTCCACCTCCCTTCCCAGGTACTCGGTCTTTCCCATGATGTAGTACCCATCGATAGCAAGCGCGGAATGAAAGAGACGTGTGAGCTCGTTCTTCTGCTTTTCGGTGAAGTAGATGGTGACGTTCCTGCAGGTGACGACATCAAGGTACCGGGCAATGGGAACGCCCGACGTCAGGTCATGCTGCCGGAATTTGACGAAGTCCCTGATATGGGGGCGGACCTCAAACCTGCCATCGTCATGTCTGATGAAGTGCTTCCGGAGCCGGCGCCCATCAACGTTCTCGAGTGTTTTCTCATCGTATATGCCGGCCATGGCTTTTTTTAACGCCCCGGTATCGATATCGGTCGCGTATATCGTTACGTTGATGTCTTTATGAAGTATCGTCAGTTCGTGTGCGAGGATCGCGATCGAGTAGGGTTCTTCACCCGTGGCGCACCCTGCACACCAGATCCGGATACTCTTTTTACGGCGGGCGAGGTCAGGCAGTATCTCGCGCTGCAACACCTCAAAGACCTCGGGGTCACGAAAAAACCTGGTGACGTTGATGGTGAGGGCGTTTCGGAGGGGATCGACCTCCTGCGGGTTTGCGAGGAGGTACCTGTGATAGGCCTCATAATCAGCGGTATTTGTCAGGCGCATCCGGGAGAGGATGCGTCGCTTGATATAGTCCTCCTTGTAGTTCGAGCACTTAAACCCGGCCAGTCTCTCGATGCTCCGAAGGAGTGACGCAAACTCGTCCATTACGAAATTCCTATCGCACCGGGCTACCTGGCCTTACGGGACATTCTGGTAGTTTCCAAGGTCGTTGATCACTTTCTGGACATCGAGCCAGATGATAAGGGTTTTCGTCTTCTCACTGCCCTCGCGCCCGATCTTGATGATCCCCTTGACATAACTGCTGATCGACGATGTGATACCCTCATTAATGCGCTCAATATCCGTGTCGCGGACCTGGATGACGCTGTGAACGTCATCGACGATGATACCGATGTTCGACCCTCCTGTTGTATCCGGCATCAGCACGACGATCTTCTGGCCTTCTGCCTCATCGGATCCGGGCAGTCCGAGGAGGTCCCGGAGGTCGATGATGTTTGTGATCTCGCCACGTAAGTTGATGATACCGGCAAGGTACCGGGGGGCGCGGGGGAGGGGAGTGATCGGCATCATCTCCACGATCTCCCGTGCTATCTGGATATCCAGTGCGTAGTGTTCTTTCCCGAGCTGGAACTCTACCACATCTATGGATGCTGCCATCGTCTCCCTCAGTTGAGCTTGAACTCTCTCATCAGCTTCTCGAGTTGTTCAGCCATGCTCGCCAGCTCGTGAGACGCACTACCGACCTCCTGGGTTGATGCACTGACCTCCTCAGCGAGCGCGGCCATATCCTCGGTGCGATCCAGAGTCTCCTTGGTCATGTGAGTGGACTCGTCCATCTTCTGCATGACATTATTGGTGGAACCGGCCTGATCCTCGGTTGCCTTCGTTATCTCGGTAATGCCGTGGGTGACCACCTCCACACCGTTGACGATCCGGTTTAAGGCCTCGATGACCTTGTTGACGCTCTCGATGCCCGCCTGGATCTCCTGGTGAGATGCCTGCATGGAACCTGCGGTCTTCTCGGTGCTGGCCTGGATCGTCCGGATCAGATCCTCGATATCCTGGCTCGCCCGCTTGGACTCACCGGCAAGGTTCCTGATCTCCCCGGCGACAACCGCAAACCCGCGACCGTGCTCACCGGCACGGGCTGCTTCGATCGCGGCGTTGAGCGCAAGGAGGTTCGTCTGGTTCGCTATATCGGTGATCAGCTTCACGATGTTGTTGATCTCGCGCATCTGGTTGTTGAGCGTGCCTATCTCGTCCACGGTCTGCTCGGAGATCTCCTCGACGAGGAGCATCTTCTTCGCCGCGACATCACCAAGAGAGGCAGCTTCGTTGCCTTCCTTCGATGCCCTTGAGGCATGATCCATGACCTCCTGTGATGTGCTCGCGATCTCCTCGATCGATGCCGAGAGGTCGTTGATATCCTTCCCGATATCCTCGACCCCGATGAGCT
>JAAYND010000174.1 GCA_012521035.1 Methanomicrobiales archaeon | reverse complement strand
GATCAACCAGCAGGATTCACAGCTGATACATCCGGGTCTGTCAATGGTAACCTTCACCACCGATCCACACCTCCACTTCAATCCGGGTAAGAATCTTCCCGATGTTAAACATGACGGAACGCCCCCCTCAGAAGCTCGTCCGCGGAGGGTGTGGCACCTTCCTGTCTATCGCTTCCGGGGATACTCGCAACCGCGAAAGGCCGCATGCCCGGCCATCTTGCCCAGGTGTGCTGGTCGATGCACGAGAGAGGGCTTCAGGGATACTGCAAAGCGCCCCGGGCATTCATGTTCCGCGCGGTTTTGCTGGATCTCGGCGTGGATGGGAGGCTCGATATTTCGCTCTATTCGATGCAATACAGGATCCGCTCCCTGTTAAGGCGCACTGCAACAAAACTTGAGTGTAAAATCGAAAGCGCCCCGGCCGGGATTTGAACCCGGGTCAAAAGCTCCGCAGGCTTCTAGGATATCCTCTACCCTACCGGGACACAGGAAAAGGTACCGTTCTCCTACTACGTTGGTTGTTCTGGTTAAAAAGGATTGCTCACCGGAAGAAGAGAGTTTTGAGGAGGCGGGCTGGAGTTATACGCCCCCGGCGCGTATCAATATATGCACCTTCGCTTCATTTCCAGCGAGATCGATCTGGTAGTTCCCGGTTCGGCCGATGAAGATCCTGTTTCTGGTGTTCGCGCTATATGTTCTTCCAAAACCTTCCTCCGCCACAATCGCCCCCGACTCCCGATCCCTGACCGTCACCCGGAACCACGCATCCTCGCTCGGGAAGACCTGTGTGAAGTCTTTGTACTTCCTGCTTCCGTAATCACTCTTTGCATGCTTGATCCTTGTGATCATCTTCGGTTCTACCTCAAACTCGATGATGAGGGGAGGCCTGGTCAGGTCAAATGTGTAGGCTTTCGCCGCCTGGGGGTACTGGATCGTCTGATCATAGAGGGTCACATATGCATCAGGCGTCGGAGAGGCATTCGGGGGCCTGCTGAGCGTGGGTGTGGCCATATCGCTCGTTGCGGTGGCATAAGGAGTTACCGGCGTCAGGTACCCGGGATCGGGTTCATCCTCTATCGGCACCTCAGCAGGAGGGGAAGAGGAACCAGGCCACTCGAATCCACCTCCAGGTGGTAATTCTGCACATCCGGCAGACGCGAGAGTCAGGACAAGTACTATTATTATAGAAAGCGGTTTATACAACTCTGCCATCGAAGATGGATTACGGTAATTGAGTATATATAATTTTCCATCAGGCTCTCCGGTACACCACACATCCGGCCATGCGTGCGGTCGCCCTGAGGGTGAGCGGCGTCTCCAGTCTCACGAGCGGCGTGGGAGGGGCACCGCATCCATGCTCCCGCAAAATCCGCAGCAGAGGAGAGTACCACAGGACTTCTCTGCCACCAGAACACCGCAATTCGCTATAGCCCCGCAGGAGAAACAACAGACCGGAACAGGACTGGATTATCACCTGATGGTTGACCGGGATGAAAAGCCCACCACCTGTGCCGGTCAGGATCCCCGGTATCACCACAGAACCCGCGAAATAGGTATTTAGCAGGAGAACCGAGTACCTATGTATGAGGAGTGCACACCCGGACGAAGGCATCGCGATCGGGATAGACCCCGGCATGGCGAGAACCGGGTACGGCATTCTCCAGAAGTGCGACCCCTATCCGGCCCTCATCGCCTTCGGTTGCATAGAGACACCCGGCAACCACCACCCCGCCCGGCGACTGCTTGCGATCTACGAGAAGGTATCAGAGCTCCTCGACGAGTACACCCCGGGGTGCCTCGCCATAGAAACGCTCTTCTTCTCAAAGAACGTCACATCCGCCATGCATGTCAGTGAAGCACGGGGTGTCATCCTCCTCGCCGCGGAACAGAGGGGGATACCGATCACCGAGTACACACCGAACCAGGTCAAACTGGCGGTGACCGGATCGGGGCGTGCCGACAAGCACCAGGTGCAGGAGATGATGAAACGGCTCCTCCGCCTGCAGGAACTCCCCCGCCCGGACGATGCCGCGGATGGCCTCGCCATCGCACTCTGCCACATCAACATGATGCGATAACCATGATAGATCATCTCTCAGGAGAACTGGCATCCACCGGGGATCGGTGGGTGGTGATAGATATCGGCGGCGTCGGCTACCGGGTGCAGGTCACCGAGCCCGCACTTCAGGATCTTGCGG
>JAAYND010000173.1 GCA_012521035.1 Methanomicrobiales archaeon | reverse complement strand
CGTGGTTGTCGTGGATGTGCAGGTGGTTGACCTCTTTGATGTACCTGAGGAACGCATCGAGAAGACCGTTGGTGTTGGCGTGCCCCACATCAAGGGTGATCCCGATCCCGGGTATCCCCTCGGTGAGGCCGAGGATCTCCTCGGGGTAGCGGCAGAGGAAGTCTTTGATGCTGATCATATTCTCGACGCATGCGAGGACGCCATGGTCCTCTGCGTACCTCCCGATCTCGACGAGAGCGGCCTTCTGCATCTCCCAGACCTTCTCGGGGACGAGTCTTCCCACCGGGGATACAAACCCGGGGTGGATCGTCACCCGATCCGTCAGGTCGGCCGCGTGGTGAATGCATGAGCAGATCTGGCGTATGGACTCTCTCCATATGGGGTAGTTGAGTGATGCGAGGTTTAAGTCGCTGTAGGGTGCATGGACGGTCGCAAGGAGCCCTGTGCTCTCAAGGTTCTCCCGGATCGCGGCAAAGTTATCGGGGTTGTCCAGGCGGTAGTTCCCGTCGGCGACGATCTCCCACCCGGTATACCCGAGTTCCTCGATCCCGAAGACCCAGTCCCGCGCAGCCCAGACCTTTGATGATGATGAGAAGTACGGGGCGAGATTCATTCTATCCCTCCGGGATGCCTGAGCAGACTCCGGATCTCGGCGGTAAACTCCTCGAGCGTGCCTTCGTTTATGACCGTCTGATCTGCCTGCGCAAGAGCCCGTTCAAGCCCCCACCCGCGTTCCCGCTCGTCGCGGATCTGGAGGTCTTCGGGGGTGAGGGTGTCGTCGGATCGCCTCCGTCCTGCGACCCTCGCATACCGTGTCTCAAACGATGAGACGATACCGATGAGAACAAAGTCGGGGAAGTGTTCACGGAATGTCGCCACCTCGTAGTCCCCCCTGATCCCGTCTACCAGGACCACCGGAGCGGCGGCGGCCTCGATGAGGGGGATGGTGATCCGGGCGATGGCGTCCATGCCGAGTTCTGAGCGCAGCTTCCCCGAGATCGCGCCGAGGTTTGCGTCGGTCGCCGGGAGACCGGCCTCTGCCGCCCGCATCCGTATCGCATCTCCCATGACCACGACTGGAATCCCGAGATCCCGGGCAATCTTTGACACCTCTCCTTTCCCGCTTGCCGGCATACCTGCGACTCCAATGACTTTCATCAGGATTTACTCCATTGTATTTCAGGATTTACCTTATTGTGCTATATTCAGAAACAGCGGACCGTGCCGGGGTTCAGCCCGGTGCAACAAGTTCTATTGAGCTTTTGCGCGCCTGACGATATTATGGTTGGCCTCACCCGGACCGTTCCTGCCCCGGGTCGTAGTCGACCTCGCCGTCCTCCCTGGTCCGTATCCGGACCCTTCGATCGAGCGGTTTTGCCGCGGCCTCGATCTCCTGCCGGGTCAGGGGGACAAAGCCCGGGCTGACTCCCTGCTGGAGCACGAGGTCCAGCCCCCGGGTAGCCTCCGCGATCGCGGGGAGGTCTCCCTCGCGCCCCCGAAAGAGGGTCACCACTGCCTGGCACGAACCGAGTGTGCCGTCGGCCTTCGCCCGCTTACAGGCGGCAAGCGTTTCCTGCACCGCATCGACCGCGGCAACGCCCAGGAGCTCGTCGTAGCGCTCCCACGTCGTCTTGACGTCGAGCGCGATCATATCCACCAGGCGCTGCTCAAGCAGGGTCTCGATGACGCGGGGGAACATACCATTTGTGTGCAGACCGACGGAGAGCCCCATCTTGCGTGCGGCGGCGGCGAGGTGGATGAGTGCCGGCCCCTGGAAGGTCGGTTCTCCCCCTGAGAAGACCACGGCGCCCGCAAGCACACGCGAGCTCCTGATCATATCGAGGATCTCGTCCGCGTCGCGGAAGTCGCTACCGCCCTGGATATCGATGTTGTGACAGTAAAAACATCGCGCGGGGCAACCTCTGAGAAACAGAGTGCAGGCGGCCCTCCCTCGCCAGTCGACGGTGCTGATCGGGACAAAACCTCCAAAATTGACGTTCAAATCCATTCACCGAGTGGTGTAGTAGTTCTCTCTTATTTCTAGTAAGTCTTGGCTTTCCGGCTAGGAAACTCTACCTGAATAAGTGTAAGTCAAGTTTACTTGTTGAGAGATCAAGCCTATTTTAGCCCAATTCCGAAAAACGAGCCTTTATCATCTCTTTCTTCCAACCATATCGTCATGGGTCTCATAGAAGACGCGAAACGTGGCGTCATCACTGAAGAGATGCGAATAGTCGCAGCAGCGGAGGGTGTAACCGAGGACTTTGTCAGGCGGGGTGTGGCCGGGGCGCATATCGCCATCCCGATCTCTCCCTACCGGCAGGTGAAGATCTGCGGTATAGGAGAGGGTCTCCGGACCAAGGTCAACGCGAGCATCGGGACGTCATCTGATATCGTCGATATCGATATGGAGATCGAGAAGGCCCGGCAGGCCGAGCTTGCCGGCGCGGATACGTTGATGGAGCTCTCCACCGGCGGGGATTTCCTGGAGATCCGGCGCCGGGTCATCGAGATGACCTCCCTCTCGGTCGGGTCGGTCCCGCTCTACCAGGCGTTCATCGAGGCCGCCCGGAATCATGGTGCGGTCGTCCACATGGAGGAGGACGACCTCTTCCGTATAACGGCGGAGCAGGCGAAGCTCGGGACCAACTTCATGGCGATCCACACCGGGATCAACTATGAGACGATGAAGCGCCTGCAAAACCAGGGGCGGCACGGCGGTCTCGTCTCCCGTGGCGGGGCCTTCATGACCGCGTGGATGCTCCACAACGAGAAGGAAAACCCGCTCTACTCGGAGTTTGACTATCTCCTCGAGATCTTAAAAGAACACGAGGTCACCCTCTCGTTTGGCAACGGTATGCGGGCGGGCGCGGTCCACGATGCCACCGACCGGGCCCAGGTCCAGGAACTGCTCATCAACGCCGAGCTCGCCGATAAGGCGCATGCCGAGGGCGTGCAGACGATCATCGAGGGGCCGGGGCATATACCGGTCGACGAGATCGAGACGAACGTCGTCCTGCAGAAGCGTGTCACGAACAGGAAGCCCTTCTACATGCTCGGGCCGCTCGTGACCGATATCGCGCCCGGCTACGATGACCGGGTGGCCGCGATCGGGGCCGCGCTCTCCTCATCGTACGGCGCCGACTTCATCTGCTACGTGACGCCGGCCGAACACCTGGCACTCCCCACCCCCGAGGAGGTCTATGAGGGTGTCATCAGCTCGAGGATCGCCGCCCATGTCGGGGATATGATCAAGCTCAGGAAGAGGGACGACGATCTCGAGATGGGGCATGCCCGCCGGGATCTCGACTGGGAACGGCAGTTTGCCGTCGCGATCAACCCGGAACGTGCCCGGGCGATCAGGGATGAGCGGATGCCGGCCGATGCAGACGCCTGCACGATGTGCGGTGACTACTGCGCCCTGAAGATCGTGGGCCGACACTTTAACTTCTAAGGGTCTGTGGGGCGGACCTCACTGTTTTTTTCTGCAACCCCGAGTCCCCGGCGCCGGGCAGCGGGCCCGGGTGGAACCGCCTTCCCGGTGCTGATCCCGGCAGACCGGGTTCTTTATGAGTTTGCCGCCCCAACCCTGTAGAGAAAGGGCGGGGGAGGTTTTGCGCCCCCCGGTCCACCATCCGAAATATTGTTACAGGAGTCAGTTCTATTTCAGGAGGGTTAGCAAATATGGAGAATATCCCACCAAAAGTACAGAATCAGCTGGCGATGCTCCAGCAGATGCAGCAGCAGTTGCAGACCGTTGTCTCACAGAAAGCGCAGTACGATCTCTCGATCCGCGAGGCCAGGCGTGCCGTCGAGGATCTGGACGATGTCGCTGATGATGCAGCGGTCTTTATGAACGTCGGCAGTGTCATGATGCAGAAGAGCAAGGAGCAGGTGCTCGCGACCTTAAACGAGCGTATCGAGACGCTTGAGCTCCGGGTTAAGTCCCTTGAGAAACAGGAGAAGGCCCTGCAGGGCAGGTTCGAGCAGCTCTCCAACCAGATCAGGGGAGCGCTGGAAGGAAAACAGCAGCCTCCCGGCGCTACCTGATCTTACATTCTCTCTTCCGGGGAGAGCGGGGCTTCCGCCCTCCCGTGGTTCTATCCGGCCCCTGGCCGGTGGTCGTTCTTCCGCGTCCGGCAGATGAGGTTGATCGCGTTGATCACGGCCTCGACCGACGCGAGTATGATGTCGTCGCTTGAGGCGCTGGCGTCAAAGACCCGACCGTGCTCATCCTCGATAGCGATGGTGACGTGACCCAGGGCATCGGTGCCCCCCGATATAGCCTCGATGTTGAACTCCTTTAGGTGGATGGGGGCCGGGATGATCCCGAGGATCGCCTTTATGGCCGCATCCACCGGTCCGTTGCCGACACTCGAGAAGACGTGCTCAACACCCTCGACGGTCGCCCTGACGCTGGCCGTCGGCATGACGTGGTTGCCGGTCATGATGGCGATATCCTGGAGCTCCAGTGTCTTTCCGTTTGAGGCGAGTTTCATGACACTCTCAGCGATCTCGTAGAGGTCCGCATCCGTCACCCGTTTGCCCTTTCCTGAGATCACCTTCACCCGCTGGACGATCTCGTCGAGCTGGGTATCGGTGGGTGCCATATGCGCCTCGGTGAGCATCTGCCGGACAGCGTGCCGGCCCGCGTGTTTGCCGAGTTTAAGTCTCCGCCGGTGGCCGACCATCTCCGGCGTCATGATCCCGGGCTCGAACGTATCGGACCGGGTGATCACACCGTGAGAGTGGATCCCGCTCTCGTGGGCGAAGGCGTTCTCGCCGACGATCGGCTGGATGGGAGGCGTGCTCATACCGGCGTAGCGCGAGACCAGTCGTGAGGTCTCCACGAGGCTCGTCGTCCTGATGCCGGTATCGATGCCGTAGATGGACGATAAGATCATCACGGTCTGCGCGAGATCCGCGTTTCCCGCCCGTTCGCCGATGCCGTTCACGGTCACCTGGACCTGGGAGGCCCCGGCCTCGACGGCAGCTATGGTGTTTGCCACCGCAAGCCCGAAGTCGTTGTGACAGTGGACGTCGATCGGCGCGCCCACCTCCCGGTCTATCCGGGCGATGAGCTCCTTCATGGCGGTCGGTGTGATCACGCCGACGGTGTCGGGAACGTTGATGATCGTGGCCCCGGCATCCACCGCGACACGGTAGACCTCCATCAGGTACCCGGGGTCTGTCCGCGTGGCATCCATGGCCGAGAACATGCATCGGTCGACGTGATCACGGACATACGTGATGATATCGCCGGTGGTTGCGAGGACCTGCTCCCGGGTCTTTTTGATGGTGTACTCGCGCTGGACGTCCGATGTCGGTATGAAGACGTGGACCATATCGACATCACAGTCGATACACGCATCCACGTCGGATGGGAGAGACCGCGCAAGGCCGCAGATCTCTGCGGTCAGCCCGAGGGCCCTGATGGCCCTGACGATCTCACGCTCTGAGTCGGAGGATGCGGGAAAACCAGCCTCGATGGTGTGCACTCCTATATCGGAGAGATGCTCTGCAATACCGAGTTTCTCCTCACGTGTGAATGAGATGCCCGGCGTTTGTTCACCGTCGCGCAGTGTGGTGTCAAAAACAGTGACGTTGCTTTTCGCACGGCTATCGGTGAAGAAGACAGTACGCTTCAGCGTGACTGAACGCATCAGCGTTTGTAGGTTTCATACCTAACCATCATACAACGTAGTATATAAAGAATGGCGTCTGTTCCGGGCACTCCCGGGGAGGCCGGGCGATATCTTTAATAACGTCTCACTCTAACATTGTTAGAGCAGAGACCCGCCTTAACTCAGACTGGTAGAGTGCGCGGCTGTAGTATAGTAATCGCTCTCGGGCGAACTGCGCGGCTACCGCGATGTCCCCGGTTCGAATCCGGGAGGCGGGATCTACAAAACAAGAGTGCCCAGGTAGTGTAGTGGCCTATCATGACGGCCTGTCACGCCGTCGACACGGATTCGAATTCCGTCCTGGGCGTCATTTCTTCCCATTTCATTCTGCTCTGAGCACATGCGTCTCCGTTGAATGGAGCACCTGAAGTAATCATCCCATTTTCCCGCGATCCCCTGACGTATCGGGCAATATCCACCGTATAATAAAACTGGCTGTTATGTGAATTGGAAACCTATATATCCGGGAAGTTATTTTTATTCAGCTAATAAAATATATATAGTACAATGCAGTATCCAGTGCATGCACGCTCTGATGAAATGGCTTGGAAGTGACCCCGTGTTCAATGCCCTGGGGATGCTCATCGCCGGGATGAGCATCCTTGCTCTCGTGAGCCTTATGGTGTATACCCATGGGCTTCTGGCCTGAACGGCAACCGGGGCGCCGAAAAAAACATGGTATCTCGATGACACCGATTCCCTGGCACCATATGCATTTATGTCCTGCTGATCTCTGAATCTGATAACGTACGCCGACTCCACGGGAAGTCACACAAAGCCACGAGGAACGTGCACCCACTATACTTTTCCGGGGCAAACGATCAACCCTTATTACAAATCACCATTAACGTATGATGCAGGCGGCTATTCGTCCGCGGATGTGACCGGTTATGACTACGTACAATACGCCACAAGAGACTGGAGGCGATCGCTCTGATGAACAGACCCTGCACATACTTCTCTCCCGCCTCTCAGATCCGGATAAGGGGGTGCGGGCGGAGGCGATGCATGGCCTGGTAGCGATCGGAGAGCCTGCCATTTCCCCCTGTATCGCCCTGCTCCGCGACGACGACTGGAGGGTGCGCTACCGCGCGGCAGAAGCCCTCGGGCTTATCGGCGATGGTGAGGTGTATGCGCCGCTCATCGCCGCCCTCGGTGATGAGAGAGATCACGTCCGCTACATGGCAGCGAAAGGGCTCGGACTGCTCGGCGATCCCCGCGCGGTTGAGCACCTCAGGAGCGTGCAGCAGGATGAGAACGAGTTTGTGCGGCGAAGCGTCGCCACGTCGCTAGGAAAGCTCGGCGGGGCGGATGCGCTCAGGGCGCTCCGTTCGGCCCTGGAGGGCGAGGCAAACGAGGGTGTTCGCGAGGTGATCATCGCGGCGCTTCGCGATGCAGGAGAAGAAGAGATCTAAGGCCGGCGGACGACGATCACCGTTATGTTGTCGGTGCTTAGCGCATTCTTAGCGGCTATCGTCAGCTCCCGACACGCCTCACCGGGATCGCGGGTGGTCGCGATATCCCAAATGGTTCTCTCCGGGACGTAGTCATGGAGCCCGTCCGTACTCATCACAAGGACCGCCCCGGCGGTATCGCGCTCATCGATATCGACCGGCAGATCGGCCGCAAGCCCGAGTGCCCGGGTCAGTACGTTCCTCTTCGGGTGGGTTATCGCCCCGGCAGGGGAGATCACCCCGGCGTCCACGAGTTCCTGGACGTAACTCTGGTCGCGGGTATGCCAGATCGATGATGGGGTGATGACGTAGGTTCTGCTGTCCCCCACCGTGCCGATCCAGCACCTGCCGGAGTCGCTGACGATAGCCACTGAGAGTGTTGTCGCGGCGTTCAGGTCGTTATCCTGGTTGTAGGTATACACCGCCGAGTTTGCACGCTGAAACGCACGCTCAAGCACTGTAGCGGGCTTCGCCTCCTGAAGCCCCCCACCCACCGCTTCTTCCAGGGCCGCGATCGCCATCCGGCTTGCGAGATCTCCATGGGCATGCCCGCCGAGTCCATCCGCGACGGCGAATACGTGATACCCGGCCACCTCCCCGGCAAAGTATGCATCTTCGTTCCGCTGTCGCATGCCCTGCTCGCTCATCGCCGCATACTGGAGCCCTGACCCTCTCATCACCACAGGAGTCTCCGGGTTCCTGATCGAAGATTCTTCTGGTGCCATCCCTTCTCACCTGGTGGCGGGGGTGATCCCGTTCTCCCTTGCGCACCGGAGGGCATACTCATACTCGCGTGCCGTTATCGGGCGCTGCAGTGCCGCGAGCACCGGGCTCCTCCCGCCTTCGGCGACCTTCCAGGCCGGCCGGTACTGGGCCATGATATTCACGTAGGAGTCCCGCGAGACCTCCTCAGCGATGAACTTCATCACGATCTCGGTGTTTGCGAGGTTCTCGGGGAGCACCAGGTGCCTGATGATCATCCCTCGCACGGCAAGACCGTCCCGGATCACCAGATCCCCGACCTGCCGGTGCATCTCAAGGAGAGCGGCCTGCATGTGGCGGGTGTAGTCCCGGGCATGGGAGAGCGCCAGCGCCACATCGTCCCGCCCGTACTTCGCATCAGGCATGTAGATATCGATGACGCCGTCGAGGAGGCGGAGGGTATCCACCGAGTCGTAACCACCGCTGTTGTAGACCAGCGGGACCGATAGACCGCCCTCAGCGGCGACGGCGACCGCACGGAGTATCTGGGGGACGACGTGTGACGGGGATACGAGGTTGATGTTGTGGCATCCCCGGTCCTGCAGGCGGAGCATGAACCCGGCGAGGTCTTCGCAGGAGACGATGTAGCCGATCCCGCACTGACTGATATCATAATTCTGGCAGAACTCGCAGCGCATGTTGCAGTTCGTGAAGAATATCGTCCCCGATCCCTTCCGGCCTACGAGCGGGGGCTCTTCACCGAAGTGCGGGCTGTAACTCGAGACCACCGGGAGGAGGCCGG
>JAAYND010000172.1 GCA_012521035.1 Methanomicrobiales archaeon | reverse complement strand
GGGACAAATTTCACGTACCATATCATAAAGCAACTTCCCGTCCTCCCCCCCTCCACCTACACCCCGGCCCTCATCGACTTCATCGCCCCCCGCGTCGTCGAGCTCACTTACACCGCATGGGACCTCGACGCCTTCGCCCGCGACGTCCTTGCCGAGGTGGGCGCGGCCCGATGGAATGCCTGGTTCCCGCAGAACCCCGTCGGTGCGGACGGCACGCCCCGGCCGTTCGTCTGGGACAAGGAGCAGCGGTTCGACCTCCGGTGCGACCTCGACGCCCTCTACTTCCACCTCTACGATATCTCGCGGGAGGACGTCGACTACATCATGGAGACGTTCCCCATCGTGAAGCGCAAGGACGAGGCCGCATACGGGAGGTACCGCACGAAGGAGGTCATCCTCCGAAAATACGACGAACTCGCCGGTGAGTTCGTGCGGGTGATGCGGGCCGATCTCCCGGAGAAAGACGGAAGGCCCGACTGGAGGGCGCTCATCGCCGCCGGCGAGAGCGAGCGGGTCGAGTTCAAGGAGTCGATCTCCTGGGACCGGCAACGGAAGCAGCGCAATAAGGCGCTCGAGCACACCATCGCGAGAACCCTTGCGTCCTTCATGAACACCCACGGGGGGGTGCTCTTCGTCGGCATCGACGACGCCGGAGGGATCGTCGGGCTCGACGGCGATCTGAAGCTCTCCCAGCGGAAGAACGAGGACGGCCTACGGCTCCGGTTCGACGACCTGGTGAAGCAGTACCTCGGGAACCGGTTCCTCCCCGGGATCGTGATCCACTCGGTCGAAGACAGCGGAAGGGCGTTCTGGGCGGTCGAGGTCGGGCCTGCGAACGAGCCGGTGTTCGTGAAGAACAACGGCGATGATGAGTTCTGGATCAGGGGGACATCGTCGTCGCGGAAGCTCTCCCTGAGCCAGGCCGTAGACTATATAAAGACTCACTTCGGTACCCCTTCTCAAGGAGCGAATCAGGATTCCAAAGGATACTAAGGAGCGAAAAATATGGTGGAGGTTTTTGTAAGGTCTGATGGGGTAAAACTTGAAATTCTCTATCCGCCGTATTGTGAGGTGTGCGGCAATCCGATACCGGACAGTTTTGCGGAGACTCATCCTTACTGTGGAGTATGCAAAGATAGTCCGGATAAGCACAATCCGCTCGTCCGTGTCCGGGCGTTCGGGAAGTACCTCTTTGAAGACGAGTACCCTGATGACAGACTGAGTAAGGATATCCGCAGGATGAAGACAGATTCAACCATTATCCCGTTTCTTCAGGAGTGCTTGTATTACTCTATGGATCGCCAGTATCCCGAGTTGCAGGAGCTTGATGTCGTAGTCCCGGTAATGGGCGGGTCCAGTGATAGGGGTTATAATCAGGCAGCACTCCTTGCCCAGGGTATTGCCTCCCAGTATAATCTCCCGTACCGGGATGTGCTCTATGCAAAGGAGCCTTATCGGCCAATGCACGAAATACATGATCTGGCAGAGAAAGAGAGGGAAATTGCGGGAAAGATAGGATGTAATCACCAATTTGAAGGGGATTCTATCCTCCTCATCGACGACACATGCATTAATATGGTAACGAAACGTGAATGTACCCGGGTGCTGAAAGAACATGGAGCCGGAGAAGTCTGGGCACTTGTTCTGGGGCGGATGGTTGACAGGAGACATCTCGGTGTCTTGAGGAGGTACAATGGATAATTTCTCCATACCAGAAACAGCGTTGCTCGCCTGCCTCAATGATTGCCAATCCTTGAAAAAAAAGGATAACATTGATTACTTCCGCGATCCGGCATTCGTTCACAATATGTTCTTTGATATCTTTGAAAACGACTCAAACGCGCACATGGACTATCCGGGAACCATCGGGTCCGTTATTGAAAAAGCCGAAGTTGCCCGGGAGAGACATCTCCTCGATCACTATATTGATATCGTTAAGCGCTATCGACAGAAGAACATCCGTATCGTGCGAGTGACTGATAGCGAGTACCCCCTGAAGCTCGTGAAAATTCCGGATCCGCCGTTTGTACTTTATCTAAAAGGCAGGGTAGAAAGCCTATCAAGACCTGCAGTTGCAATTGTCGGTACGCGGGATATCAGCCCCGAAGGTGCTGAGAACGTTCAGGAGATTGTTGAATATTTTGTACACCTCGGATATACGATCGTTAGTGGACTGGCGCTTGGAACGGATGCATGCGCTCATAAGGCCGCACTGGATCTTGGCGGTGAGACCATTGCGGTGCTTCCGGGAGATATCGAAAACGTTGTTCCAAAAGAGAATCAGGAACTGGCCGAGAGGATATCCACATCGGGAGCGCTCATTAGCGAGATTACTCCTCTCACAAAAATGCACAAGGGGCGATATATCGAGAGAAACCGTATTACGAGTGCCTTATCTAAAGCCGTGATCGTGATCGAAACCGGAGAGTCTGGAGGCTCCATCCGGCAGGCGGAAACCGCTCTCAAGCAGGGGACGCCCATCTATGCGGTAAGGCCCGAAGGCAAGAATAAGAGGGCGGTGGCCGGGTTTGATAAGTTGATTTCCGAGGGGGCAACCCCTATTAGCGATCTACATGACCTGTCCATGCACTTCAGAAAAGTGCAGAGTCCCTCCACACGAATGACAACACTCGCAGATTTTTCGTAATTCCACTCCAAATCTCCTATTTCAGAGTCCTTTTCTCTCGGGAACCTTCTCGCTCACCAGCCGCTCTCCACCCCCGGCTGTATCCCGCAGTCACGCAGATTACGAATCACCGCCTGATCTGGAGACTATGCCAATGATATCGTTGATGATCTTCACCATCTCACCCCTCTTCTCCATCACTTCATCCCTGCTGTAGAATGAGATGTGCGCCGCCCCGTTCCGCTCAAGGGAAAGGTCCCGGCACAGTTTTCCGAGTTCATTGAGAGTTTTCATAGAGAGCCCTCTCTCC
>JAAYND010000171.1 GCA_012521035.1 Methanomicrobiales archaeon | reverse complement strand
GAATGCTCCATGGTATGAGGAGTGCCGGGATAGCGAAGAGATACCTTAATCAAATCATACCACCAATTAGCATGGGTACATTGCCAGGGTGGGGTAGACGGTTATCCTAAGGGACTGTGGATCCCTCGACCCGGGTTCGAATCTCGGCCCTGGCCTTTCCTGATTCAGGTCAAAAGCCCGGTATCCCGGACAGGGCTACCTCCGACCGCTACGATCTCAAAAACACTTATCAAGATCTGGACTGCCGTAGCAGCACCACACCTGCAGGAAGCTGAGGGATGGATCTTCCGGATCCGCTGACAGAACCCGGTGCTTCAGGCCTATTTGAGAGTGCGATCAGGGGAGAGATTCCTTCAGCCACCTTCCTACCGGTAGATGTTGCTCCGGTGCCCTGCTTCCAGCACGAGAACCAGGAGGTGCTCATCCTCGATCGTGAGAATGACCCGGTAATCGCCCACCCGGAGCCGGTAAGCAGGCGTCCCTGCGAACCCTGCCAGTTTACGGACATGCTGGTGCGGATCTTCCCGGAGCCCGGCTACCGAGCGGATGATCCGGCGGGCCACCTCGGGCGGGAGACTCTTGAGATCCCGCCGGGCCCGGGCGGTGTAGGTGACTGTATAGGTCATTCCTCCACACCAAATTCCTTTCGGATATCGTCCTCAGAATAGAGTCGACCCTCCTTGATGTCTTCCAGGGCCTCCTCGATACCCCGGATGGCCTCTTCCGAGAGGGGTTCGTCATCGATAGCCATGTCAAGCAAGCGGCCGATGACATCGTTATAAGACTCTCGGGGGTGCCGTTTAAGGCCTTCCAAGCGGTCTTTGTTCGCTGATGTGATCCAGACGGTAGTGGCTGACATATAAACACCTATAGGTCATTATAGAATATGAAACGTGCGGTCGGGCAGCCGAAGATCCTTCACAGCGGCACGACATCGCAGAGAGACGCGATCCCTGATGTACCGGTGCAGTCCTCCCCGGGTCACCACGCCGATCTCACGGCCGGGCAGGTCTTGCAGGTTCTGAACGATGTGATCGGGGAGACTCCTTCCCGGCTCGAACCCGGCGAGGGCGCTCTCCGGAGTTTCCTCGTCCCGGGCCACTGACCCGAAGACCCTGACCATGCGGGCGCCGCATCAGGCTGCAACTGAGGATCTCGCCCCGTCGCTCACACAGGTCGGCAAAGAGGCTCAATCCATCCCTCTCCAGTATCGATCTTACCAAACCAGAGAGGTAGTTGGCAGAAGATCTCTCCCGGGTACAGTTGCCCCGAGACCTACGCGATCCGCTCTCCCGCAGCCTCGAGCCGGGGGGTCTGGTCGTAGATCTCCTCGACCGTGAGGACGACCGCCGCCATCCCCTTCAGGCGGGCCGCAAACTCCCCGGTATGCCCGGCCCAGACGCCCCTGTCAAGCAATGCCGCCACCTCATCATCCCTGTGGATCGCCACCCGGCCCTTCACCTTGTACGCCCTGAACGGGGGTTTTCCTTCCCAGACAGAGAGCGATGCAACGGGGCGGTGTACAAGGTTCTCATGGGTCTGCATGAAGTAGAGCTCACCCCATACGATGGTCTCAGGATCCCTGACCATGACCGACTTCGCTGCAACATTGGGCATCCCGTCGGCCCCGACTGTCGCGACGGGGACCGAGTGCCAGGCGCGCAGGAGCGCAATGAGTTCATCGGGCATCATTGCCATGGATCAATCACAAACCCCGGAGTCACATCCATGAGATTGGCCATCTCAACCCTCCTCTCTCGTGGCCCATCCATGTTCATGGTCAATATATAGTGTTGCACTGTGAGGTCGACCCGGATCCCGCCGCATACGCCCGGGAGCGCAGTCCCCGATGAATCGCCCCCGACAGCATGTAGCGCCGCACCCATGAGAATCTCTGCTCAAGATCGGTAAGACTTCGAAAAATTTCGGCGTTAACGCTGGGTATAACTACCAGGCATGTCATATCGCAGACCATGAATAGAACCCTTCCCGGCCTGCTGCTCCTGGCGGGCCTCATCGCATTCGGCTGCACCATTGCGGGGTGCATCGATACACCGGGGGCGACCCCTGAGAATATAACCCCTCCCGCCGGGGAGGAGACGCCGGCCAGCGATCCCGGCGACGTGGCGGCCGGAAACACCCGGTTCGCTCTTGACCTCTATCACCGGCTCGCAGACGACCCGAAGTACGTTGG
>JAAYND010000170.1 GCA_012521035.1 Methanomicrobiales archaeon | reverse complement strand
TTTCCGGTGACGCGACCACAATTATTATCCTGAGAAGTAAAGTTTACTGAATTAACTATTAAAATTAAATTTAGTCGCTTGATCCACCTTACAAATACGGAATGGTTAAATAGAAATCGTTACAAGTTATGATAAAACGATCTATCCGGTGCTCCGCCAGGGGAGTTTCAGTCTATCCCGATATGGACAGTCCCGCCCTGTGTATTCCCCGGTTTCTGGCAGTGCTCCAGCAAACCTGCGCAGCAAACCTTCTCCGTGCAAGAAGGTCTGACATACCAGATATGGGACGTTCCGGGAGACACTCTCGCAGACACAAGTTGAATGGCCCGGATGCGGGCCAGACTCAGAGCACCACTCACCGGGATCGATTCACCTGGAGGTAGGAGAGTCGGTTCCGTCAATCACATTGAGGCAAAACCATGGCGAAGAAGATTACGTTGAACATGATCACCCAGCGCTCTGTAGATGAAGGCGTTGGGATAGTATCGGGCAAAATGTCCCCGGAGTACTTCGAGGCCTGCTCTATCATCGAGATGCATGACGATGACGTCAAAGCTCTCGGTCTGGTCCCGAACCAGCTCGTCAGGGTGACGAGCGAATGCGGAAGTGTGGTCGTCAAGAGCGTCAGGGGTCGTCAGGCGCTCTATCCCGGCCTTGCATTCATCCCGCAGGGCGTCTATGCAAACCAGATCGTCCCGCCGAGGACCCAGGCAACCGGGGAACCCCAGTATAGCGGATTTCCTGTGACAGTCGAACCCGTCCCCGTGGGCGAGAGGCGCAAGAGCACGCTCGAACTCGTCCAGGGCGCTGTAGGGATGTGGAAAGGTGATCAGTAATGGCAAAAAAGATTGAGAACGTCGGATGCCCGTTCTGTGGCGTCTGCTGCGATGACCTCGTCGTCACGGTCTCTGACGACGGGAAGAAGATCCTTGAGGTTGAGAACTCCTGCATCATCGGCAGCACGGTCTTCCACCGTGCCATGTCGGAGCGGCACACACTGCCCCGCCTCCGCCAGCCGGACGGAACCTTCAAAGAGATCTCCTACGATGAGGCGATCGACTACACGGCAAAGGTCCTCCACAACGCGAAGAAACCCCTGATCTACGGGTTCGGGTCGACCAACTGTGAAGGTATGGCCGCCGCTGCCAAGGTCGCCGAGCAGGCGGGCGCCGTGCTCGATAACTGTGCATCCATATGTCACGGGAGCTCGTTCCTCGCTATATTCGATAACGGCTACCCGAGCTGCACCCTCGGCGAGGTGAAGAACCGGGCTGACGTCATCGTCTACTGGGGCGCAAACCCGGCTCACGCCCACCCGAGGCACATGTCCCGCTACTCGATCTTCCCCCGTGGGTTCTTCACCGGCAAGGGCCACAAGGGCCGCAAGATCATCGTCATCGACCCCCGGCACACCGACACCGCCCAGGTCGCTGACATCCACCTGCAGGTGCAGCAGGGACACGACTACGACCTCTTCGACGCATTCCGGACGGTCGTCAGGGGCCACGACATACCCGACGTCGTCGCGGGCGTCAAGAAGGAGCAGATCATCGAGGCCGTCGATATCATGAAGAAGGCGCGGTTCGGCACCATCTTCTACGGCATGGGTCTCTGCCACTCCGATGGCCGGAACCACAACGTGGATATAGCGATCAGCCTGACCCGTGACTTAAACGACTTCACCAAGTGGACGATCATGGCGATGCGGGGCCACTACAACATCACCGGTCCCGGCGCGGTCTGGTCATGGCAATACGGGTTCCCCTACTGTCTGGACCTGACCAAGCGCGACATCGCTCACATGAACCCGGGCGAGACGAGCTCCGTCGACCTCGCCATGCGGGAGGAGGTGGACGCCTTCATCAACATAGGAACCGATGCCGCCGCTCACTTCCCGATCGAACCGGTCAAACGCCTCCGGAAACACCCCTGGATCACCATCGACCCCCACCCGAACATGGCGACCGAGATCTCGGATCTCCACATCCCGGTAGGGATCGTCGGGGTTGAGGTTCCGGGCATCGTCTATCGGATGGACAACGTCCCGATCCAGTACCGCAACGTCATCGAACCGCCTGAGGGTGTCCCGAGTGATGAGGAACTCTTCGAGCGGATCTATGAGAGACTCTGCGAGCTGGAGGCAGAGGATGCCGCAAGGGAGCCTGCAAAGGCCGCGCCTGAAGGTGCCCGGGCGGGGGAGTAAACCATGGGTGAACTGATAATCAAGAACGGCTTTGTTTTTGACCCCCTGCAGGAGATCAAGGGCGACCGGATGGATATCGGGATCAAGGATGGCAGGATCGTCGAGACGAGCGCCCTCTCCAGCCCGAAAACCATCGACGCAGCAGGCATGGCCGTTATGGCGGGCGGTGTGGACGTCCACTCCCACGTCGTCGGTCCGAAGGTGAACGTCGGCCGGCTCTTCCGGCCCGAGGATAAACTCTTCAAGAGCCCCCTCAAGCGGTGCGACCGTATGGAGATGGGCTTCTCGGTCCCCTCCACGTTCAAGACCGGCTACGACTACGCCAGGATGGGCTACGTCTTCGTCAACGAAGCGGCGATGCCGCCGCTCCACTCCCCGCACGTTCATGAGGAGATCCGGGATACCCCGATCATCGACAACGCAGCGATGCCGGTCTTCGGGAACAACTGGTTCACGCTCGAGTACCTCAAGAACAACGAGATCGAGAACAACGCCGCGTACACCGCCTGGCTCCTGCGGGCAACCCGTGGGTTCGCCATCAAGGTCGTCAACCCCGGCGGCACGGAAGCCTGGGGCTGGGGTCTGAACTGCGAGAGCATCCACGATCCGGTTCCCTACTTCGATATCACCCCGGCAAAGATCATAACGGGCCTCATCGAGACGAACGAGTTCCTGGGTCTCCCCCACTCGATGCACCTGCACTGCAACAACCTCGGAAACCCGGGTAACTACGTCGACGCCCTTGATTCGTTCAAGCTCGCTGAGGGGTACACCGCGAAGAACACCTTCGGCCGGGACCAGGTCCTGCACATGACACACGTCCAGTTCTCCTCATACGGCGGTGACTCCTGGAGGAACATCGACTCACAGACGAAGGAGATCATGGACTACGTGAACGCTCACGACAACATCACCATCGATATCGGACAGGTGACCCTCGACGAGACCACGACCATGACCGCCGATGGGCCGTTCGAGCACCACCTCCGGAGCCTCAACAACCTGAAATGGGCAAACACCGACGTCGAGCTCGAGACCGCTGCGGGTATCGTCCCCTACATCTACAGCCCGAACGTCAAGGTCTCGACCATCCAGTGGGCAATCGGCCTTGAACTTGCGCTCTACTCCAATGACCTTATGCGGACGTTCATCACCACCGACCACCCGAACGCCGGACCGTTCATCCGCTACCCGCGCGTCATCAAGTGGCTGATGAGCAGGGCTGCGCGTGACGAGACCATGAAGACGTTCAAGTGGCTCGACCGGACGATCGAATCCACCACAATAGACAGCATCGACCGCGAACTCACGCTCTACGAGATCGCGCAGATGACCAGAGCCGGGCCGGCAAAGGCGCTCGGTATAAGCAACATCTACGGTGGGCTTGCCCCCGGCATGGATGCCAACGTCGCGATCTACGCCCTCAACCCCGAGGATATGCCCTCTGATCCGGATATGATCGAGAACGCATTCTCGCGGTGCGCATACCTCGTCAAGGACGGTATCGTGACCGTCAGGGACGGCGAAGTCGTCGCGGAGCCCGCGAAGCGGACCGTCTGGGTCGACGTGAAGGTCCCGGAGAACGCACAGGTGCAGAGAGACATCTACGAGCACTTCCTCAGGCACTACAGCGTGGGAGTCGAGAACTACCAGCTCTTCGAGGCGAACCTCCACAACCCGAGGGTTATCGAGGTCGATTCGACACAGTAAGGTGATGAGAAGCATGAAGACAGTAACTATCACCCTGGCAAACCCCCCCGAACTCTATCTTGAGGGGCAGAATATCACTCCGGATAACTTTGCAGGCAAGAAGGCTGCCGAGATAGCCACACTCGATGTCTGGGAGGGCAAACTGAAGAGCCCGCTCGGGAAGTACTTCACCGTCGAGGGTGAAGGCGGAGCGACGGCGGCCGATACGAAGATCGTCCTCCGTGGAGACTGCACCCGCGTGAAGAGGATAGGCCAGCAGATGACCGCAGGCGAGATCGTCGTCGAGGGCAACGCCGATATGTACATCGGTGGCTGGATGAAGGGCGGAAAGATCCACGTGAAAGGAAACGTCGACTCGTTCTGCGGTATCGGGATGGAGGGCGGCGAACTGATCATCGACGGGAACGCCGGGCACCACCTGGGCTCATCACCCCGTGGCGAGTGGCGCGGCATGCAGGGCGGCCTGATCCGGGTCGCCGGGGATGCCGGCAACGATACGGCCACGTTCATCAACGGCGGGACCATCATCATAGGCGGCAACGCTGACATCCACGTCTCCACTCACGGCGAGGGCGGCACCGTCATCATCAAGGGCGACGCCAAGGGCCGCGTCGGCGGACAGATGGTGAAAGGCGATATCTTCGTCTACGGTACGATCGAGTACCCGCTCCCCGGGTTCCAGCTCGTCGGCGAGGTTGAGCAGGAGGTCGATGGTGCGACAGCCCGCTTCGCTCACTATATCGGGGATCTCGGTGAACGCCACCCGGTCTCCAGGGGTAAGACGGTGTATGCAAACATCTACACCCGGCTCTAACTTTTTTTATTCCTGGTCATGGGCCGGGAGAGATACATGTGATACACCGGGCAGGGTGCCCGGTCAGGTGTTATGATATGACAGGATTTTTTCGTCTTATACCGGTGATCGAGGCCATCCACATCATCAACCGGATCTCTCAGGTCGTCGAGACTGAATATCTGCCCCTCACCGGGGTGTATGGCCGGGTTCTCGCCGAAGATGTCCATGCTGATACCGATATACCCGGTTTTGACCGCTCGGTCAAGGACGGGTTTGCAGTACACTCAGCCGATACCGTCCGGGCATCGGAAGCCGCCCCGATACCGTTCACAAAGGTAGGTCGGGTCGTCATGGGCCGGGGAGGAAGCGGTCTTTCGATCAGCCCCGGCGAGTGCACCTACATACCGACCGGTGCTGTCCTCCCCGGAGGGGCTGATTCGGTCGTTATGCTTGAGTACTGCCAGGATCTCGGGGATCTGGTCCTTGTAGGCCGGCAGGTCTCCCCGGGCGAGAATATCATACGTGCCGATGAGGATTATGCTCGCGGAGAGGGTGTGCTCGCGGCCGGGAGGCGCCTGAAGGTGCAGGATATCGGCGTTCTCGCAGCGGCCGGGGTCTCCCGTGTGGCGGTGAGGAAGAGGCCCGTCATCGGGATCATATCGACCGGTGTTGAGCTGGTGCCGCCGGAGCAGGTTCCGTCCGCCGGCGAGGTCCGCGACGTCAACTCATACATCTGCGGCGCGTTCGTCGAGGAGATGGGCGGCGTTCCACGGCACTACGGTATCGTCAGGGACGATCCCGAAGACCTCACAGCGCTCCTCTCATCAGCGCTCGATGAGTGTGATGCGTTCCTGATCACCGGGGGGAGCTCAAAGGATGACCGGGATATAACGGCCGGCGTGATCGCCACGCTCGGAGAGGTGCTTGCGCATGGACTCGCGCTCGCGCCCGGGAAACCGACGATCATAGGAAAGATCGGCCGTGCCCCCGTCATAGGCATCCCCGGGCATCCCGCATCGACGAGGGTCGTTCTTGCGGTGCTCGCAGGGCCTCTCCTGCAGTCGCTCACCGGCTGTACCGACCGCCGGGAGGCGAAACAGAAGGCGATCCTCTCCCGGAGCATCCCCTCGGAGCGGGGGCGTGAGGAGTATGTCAGGGTCAAACTCATCGGTGATGAGGCTGTGCCGCTCTTCGGGAAATCAGGCCTCTTAAACACCCTTGTGGAGAGCGACGGGTATATCAGGATCCTCCAGGGGTGTGAGGGACTCGAGGCCGGGAGCGAGGTGGACGTGACGCTATGGTGAGGGAACGTCTCCTGTTAAGACCGCTCGCCGAAGTCCAGGGTATGATGCGGGATCTCTTCCCGCGCCCGGACAGAACAGTCCGGGTTCCCGTTGCATCGGCGAGCGGCCGGGTGACGGTCACTCCCATCCACTCACCGCTGACGGTCCCAATAGCCGATATCGCTGCACGGGACGGGTTTGCCGTCGTGAGCAGCGAGACACGCGGAGCAAGCGACAATAACCCCCTCCCGCTCAAGAACCCCTGCCGGGTGAACACCGGAAACGCGATCCCGCCGGGCTACGACGCGGTCATCATGATCGAGGATATCACCCGGAAGAATGGGATCTGGTTCACCGGAGAGGCCGCAACACCCGGGGAGCATATCCACCCCGCCGGGGAGGAGATCGTGCGCGGGGACCTGATCCTCCCGGCCGGGCACCTGGTCCGGCCCTGTGATATCGGTGCGCTCCTCTCCTACGGGGTCACCGCTCTCGACGTCCGGGCCGCGAGAGTCGGGCTTTTGCCGACGGGAAACGAGGTGATACCGGCAGGCGAGTGCCCGGGCCCGGGGGAGGTGAACGAGAGCAACACCGCGGTTGCAGCGGCGTGGTGCGGCGAGGCCGGCGCGACCTGCACCCGCTACCCCATCGTCCACGACGACCCCGGACTGCTCCGGCAGGCGATCGTAAAGGGCGTCCAGGAGAACGACCTCCTCCTCATATCGGCCGGCTCTTCGGCAGGCACCCGGGACTTCACCGCCAGCGTCATCGCCGACCTCGGCGAGGTTCTCGTGCACGGGATAGCCATGAAGCCCGGGAAACCGGCGATCGTCGGGCGGATCGGGAGAAAACCGGTCATCGGTATGCCGGGGTATCCGACCGCCGCCATGACGGTTGTGCGGGAGCTCGCCCTCCCCCTGCTTGCGGAGTGGGGGTTCTACGGTCCGTACGGGGAGAGGGTCTCTGCCCGCCTCACAAGGGCTGTCCGGACCGATCCGGGTTTTGATGAGTACATCTTCCTCACGGTATCCCGCGCCGGCGATCACTGCACCGCCACCCCCCTGCCCCGGGGGGCCGGGACGCAGATGTCGGTCGTGCGGGCAAACGCCTACCTGCACGTCCCGCCGGGTATCGATGACATCCACGAGGGGGCGGAGGTTGAGGTTCTGCTGACCGGACCGCGTGCGCTGATCGGAGAGTCGCCCATGAGATCAGGACTCGTGCCCGGGCGCCCGGTGCAGGGGGCGGTGCTCCCGGCAAAGGGCGGCCCCTGAAGACGGTCGTTCCCCTCCATCACCCGCAGGTCTCCATAAGCGCCCTGATGCGGCCCTCGAGATCGGGGAACCTCTCCTGGTACTCCCGTGCAAGCAGGAACATCCTGGCAGCGTCGCCCATCCCGCGGTGGAGAGCCAGGAGGTGGCGGTACTCCCCGGGAACCGGATACCGGAAGTTCCGCGAGGTGATGGTGGAGCCCTCGACGGAGAAGTCGATGAGATGGGCGAGGCGGTCGAGGGAGAAGGGTTGCTTCATGCCGAAACTCCGCCGGATCTCCCGTTGGAGGTCTACGAGGGCACACCCGTCGAGCGAGACCTCCGCGGTGCGGAAAGCCTTCCGCTCCATATGCGCCGCAAAGACGACTATCCTGGTGATATCTCTCGTCGAGAGGAGCGAGTCCATGAAGGACCGGAGGTCTGCAAACGCGCTCCGGGCGGTCTCACCGGCCGCCAGAATCTCTCTGCCGGAGACCCGGAACGAGTGATCGTAGGTACGCCCGTACTCGCTGCGGCCCGTGTTCGCGACAGTCGTCGCGACACCGATGGTTTTGCCGCAGGTGTCGGTCACCTTCTTCCAGATCTCGACGTCGACGTCGTACCGGAACTCCTCCCCGACGAACCTGACGGTATCGTCTTCGGGCCGGTGGACGACCGCGCCTATCTCGACCGGCATCATGACCTCCCGGCAGGTGCCATAGACGTAGCCAAACTCGATGTCAAGGTAGGCGCTCTCACCGCGCCGGGCCGATCTGGACATAAGACTGAAGAGATCTCGCCTGCGCGCGATGAAAAGGTTACCCGCTCCGGGAAGAGTCCCGGCAAAGGTTTATCGGTGAGGATGGAAGCCATTCTATATAGCAGCAGGGCGTCCCTGCACCAGGCGATCATGAAACTCTCTACCATCCTGGACCGATCCCGCATCAGCGAGTTCTTCCGGCGAAGGCGCTTCCGGCACCCTGAGCCTGCCGGCCGCGACCGGAGGGCGGAACTACGCGCGCTCCTCGCCGCACCCCCGTTCGGGATCACCGATCTCACCGATGCAGCCCTCAACCTCTACGACCGGTCGCTGACCCACCGATCGTGGGCAAACAGCGCCGGATACCCACTGGTGACGGTCGAGGACAACGAACGGCTTGAGTTCCTGGGAAACTACGTCCTCGACTTCATCATAGCCGATCACCTCTACAATGTCTATGACCTCCCGCCCGGCGAGATGAACCGGAGGCTCCAGGTGACCAGGAACACGAAACTCGCCGATATTGTGCTTGAGCAGGAGCTCGGTATCGATAGTGCCATCAGGAGGAGAGGACAGGTATTGACCGACTCCATCATCGCTGATGCGTTCGAGGCGCTTATCGGCGCCATCTTCCTCGACCGTGGCCTCGATGTGGCGCGGGAGGTGGTTCTTGCGATCTTTGAGAACGAGATCGCGGAATGCGACACCGAGAGGAACTACCGTGGGAGGCTCCAGGAATACGTCGCCCAGAAAGACCTCGGCAGCCTCGTGTACGATTACCGGCGGACCGGGCCGGGGAACCGCCCCGTATGGGGTGCCAGGGTGATGGTCGGCGGGATCCCCCTCGGGAAAGGGGAAGGGCGGACCAAACAGGGGGCGGCGATGCTCGCGGCAAAGGAGGCCCTCGCCCGCCTCGGGAAGGGGTGAGGTGCAGCCGGCCGGGCGGGATGCAACCGTCGCCATCATCGGGTGTGACGGCTACGATCGGGAGGAGGTTGATTCAGCCACGAGCCGCGCGATCGACCTCATCGGCGGCGTGGAACAATTTGTCGCGCCGGATGATGCAGTCCTCCTCAAACCAAACCTCCTGCAGGGTCGGGAGCCTGAGCGGTGCGTCACCACCCACCCGGCTGTTCTCGCCGCCGTCGCCCGCCTACTCGTGGAACACGGGTGCCGGGTCACCATAGCCGATAGCCCTGGCGGAGGTATCATATACAACGAGGCGAACCTCCGGCGGGCATACGCGCGGGCCGGGTATACCGCGGTGGCGGAGGAGACCGGTGCCGCCCTGAACTACGATACCGGTTACCGGATGGTCTCATACCCGGAGGGCGCGGTTATGAAGCAGTTCTCCATCATCACCCCGGCGGTCGAGGCCGATGCTATCGTGGTCGTCTCAAAAGCAAAGACCCATATGTGGACCCGGATGACGGGCGCCACAAAGAACCTCTTCGGGCTCATCCCGGGGCTTGAAAAACCGGTCTTTCATTTCCGGTTCCAGGATGCGGATACCTTCGGGAGGATGCTCGTCGACCTCAACGAGTGCATGAGGCCCCGCCTCCAGGTCATGGATGCGGTCATGGCGATGGAGGGGGACGGTCCGGAAGCGGGGAGTCCCCGGAAGATCGGCGTGATCCTCGCCGGGAGCGACCCCCTGGCGGTGGACGTGGTTCTCGCCCGGCTCATGGGCATGGATCCGCTTGAGATCGGGAGCATCCGGGACGCGGCCGCCCGGGGCCTCATCGACCCTGCGGCTGTCCGGACGGTCGGCGACGACCCGGCGGACTTCACGGTCCCGGACTTCAGGAGGCCCTCCACCTACGCCGGCGGCGAGACCGATCTCCGGCGGCGGTTGAATGTCGCCATCACCCGGCGGTTCGGGAGAACCTACGCCCCCAGGCCCGGCGTGATCGCGGAGGCCTGCATCGGGTGCGGGAAGTGCGAACGGATCTGCCCGGTGCACGCGGTCACCATCGCGGATGGCAGGGCGGTGATCGATCTCGCGCGCTGTATCAGGTGCTACTGCTGTCACGAGATCTGCGCCGAACACGCCATCGCTCTCTCCCGGGGCCTCGCCGGACAACTCCTCGCCCGCCTTATTGGATGAGGGGCGGGCGGGCCGAAAGGCTCATGCACCCGGAGTGCCAGGTATGGCTCCATGCCATGCCCGTTCTGTAACCCGGCTCCGGAGGATATCGTTACCCGGAACAACCTCTGTTATGCCCGCTACGACATCCACCCGGTCAGCCCCGGCCACATGCTCATCATACCGTTCCGGCACGTGGCGGACTACTTCGAGACGACGTACGATGAGCGGATGGCGCTTGCCCGTCTCATCGATGACTGCAGGGAGATCAGCGAGCGCGAACACCACCCCGACGGCTACAACATCGGCGTCAACGTCGGTGAGGCCGCGGGGCAGAACGTCATGCACGTTCACATCCACTTCATACCGCGCTACCGGGGTGATGCCGCCGGGGAGCATGAAGGGGGTGTGCGGTCCGCAGTGCCCGGAAAATCGGAATTGACCTCCTGAGAGAGGAGGGCCGTGCGCCACGAGAGGCGCGGGGATCCGGTCGTCTGATCCGCCGTATCATGCCGCGCGAGGCAGGCATCTGAGAGTATCCGGGCGATGCCCTGCGTGCCCATTTAGAATGGTTAATTATGTAAGTAAGGCATAGTTACCCTACGAGGGACAATAGTTGCAGACACTGCTCTTCCTTATATTATTTCCCATCCTCGTCGCATGTCTTTTATTGTTCGTGAAGCGAACGGCATTGCGCTACGCGGTGGTCACCCTCTCAGCTCTTGCCATCGGCGGGGCCTCGATATACCTGCTTATGCGGTATGCGTTCGAGGGTGCGGTATACTTCGCCGCGCCCTCGGAGACGGCAAGCCTCGTCATGGTGGCCATCGAGATGGTGCTTGCGCTCTTCATCATCTACATGGGCGCAAAGTTCAGGAATTACCTGGCGATCGCGCTGGCCGTTGTGCAGGCAGCGTTGATCGTGTACCTTGAGACGACGTTCCCGGGAAGTCTCCACGCGGCAAGCAACCTCTTCATCGATCAGTTCTCCATCATAATGGCCCTGATCATCGGGATCATCGGGAGTCTCATAGCCGTATACGCTGTCAGGTACATGGAGACGTATCACCAGCACCACCCGGAGGTGCGTGACCGGCAGGGGATGTTCTTCTTCGTCATATTCGCATTCCTCGCCGCGATGTTTGGTCTCGTCTTCTCAAACAACCTCCTGTGGGTATTCTTCTTCTGGGAGGTCACGACGATCACATCCTTCCTGCTGATCGGCTACTCGGAGACCGAGGAGGCGACGAAGAACGCCTTCCTTGCCCTGGTGATGAACCTCCTCGGTGGGGTCGCGTTCATCGCAGCGATCATCTACCTCGTCGCGATGGAACCGGTGAGCGGCGGTATCGATCTCGCAGCGGTGCTCGCATCGGGTGATGCTGCCATCATACTGGTGCCGGCCGCCCTGATCGGGTTTGCCGGGATCACGAAGGCGGCCCTGATGCCGTTCTCCTCCTGGCTCCTCGGGGCGATGGTGGCCCCGACACCGGTCTCGGCCCTGCTCCACTCAAGCACCATGGTCAAGGCGGGTGTCTACATCCTGGTTCGGTTCTCGCCGGTCTTTGCCGGGACTCTCGCCGGGATCTCCATCGGCCTCGTCGGTGCCGTGACGTTCGTCGTCGCTTCCGCCATAGCGATATCGCAGAGCAACGCGAAGCTGGTCCTCGCCTACTCGACGATAGCAAACCTCGGGCTGATAGCCGCATGTGCGGGTGTCGGGACTCACATGCTCGTCTGGGCAGCGATCCTCCTGATCATATTCCACGCCGTCGCGAAATCGCTCCTCTTCCTCGGGACCGGGGCTATCGAGCACCGGATCGAGAGCCGCGACATCGAGGATATGGAAGGCCTGATCGTCAGGATGCCGAAGATGGCCGTTATGATGTTCATCGGTATCGCCGGCATGTTCCTTGCGCCGTTCGGTATGCTGATATCCAAATGGGCGGCGATCGAGGCGTTCATCCAGGTACCTTTCGGCATAATCTTCGTCGCCATCCTCGCCTACGGGAGCGCCGTCACGGTCTTCTTCTGGGCGAAATGGATGGGGAAACTCATAACGGTCATCCGGGGGGCTGAGAAGATCGAGAAAGGGTTCTTTGAGGAGCCCTGGATACCCCTCTACATCATCACCGGCCTCGTCATAGCGGCCGCATTCCTCTTCCCGGTCATATCATCGACGCTGATCGAGCCCTACGTGCTCGTCATATACGGGGTTACGGCCGGCCTTGCGCAGACGAACGTCGCCATCATGCTCCTGATGATGGCCCTGCTCCTCTTCCTGCCCATAACGTTCTCCCTCCTCCGGAAGAGCGCAAAGCGCCTCCCGGCCTACATGGGCGGGAG
>JAAYND010000169.1 GCA_012521035.1 Methanomicrobiales archaeon | reverse complement strand
GTGACGGTCGACTCGAGCACCACAAGCGTGCCTTCCGTGAGGTGCCTCCCTACCTGGCGGAGCCCCTCGATCAGGGCCGAGAAGTCGGGGATCAGATCTTTAGGGTCCTTAAACGGCGTCTGGATGGCGAGCGTTACCGCGTCGCACTCCGCAATCTCGGAGAAGTCCGGGGTGCACCGGAACTTTCCCGCACCGACGACCCTGGAGAGAAGTTCTTCAAGCCCCGGCTCCTCGCCCTTGAGCGGCGACTCACCGCGGTTCAGCATGGCGATCTTGTAACCGGAGGACGGGGAGTCGCGCTGGAATCCCCGGACGAACTCGAACTCCGGCGCGTCCGCAAAGAGTACCGCAGCGGGAATGCCGACGTACCCCATGCCGACCACACCTATATTCCTGATCGGCCCTCTTCTATCAATGATCGACTGTAATTTGCTCTTCATTGTGAAAACCAACCTTCAGACCGCAAAACACCGTTTAACATCCTCGCAGATCTCCATGTTCAACAGTGCCTGTTCGGGGCTGACGGGGAACTCCCGTCCCTTGGCCACGCAATCGAGGAACGTCGAGAGTTCGAGTTTGAGCGGCTCCTGCTTGTTGACGAGCACCTTTTCGATGATGTTCTCTTGGACGTAGCGCTCGTCCTCAACCGCATACTGCCCGGGTTTTCTGTGGATATAGATCTCCTGGGCCATGAAATCCCCCTCGACGGTGAACTCCTCTTCTTCAATATAGATCATCCGGATCTTCTTTGAGGACTTCCTGCTTGCCGAGAGGTATACTGATGTCCCTCCGAATGCAAAGAGTGCGCTGCAGACGTCCTGGTTGCCGCTGCCGGCGAGGCGATAGGCCCCATCGGGGAGGAGGACGTTACGCATGATGTCCACATCGTGAATCATCAGGTCCTCGACGACCGAGGAGCCGCTCACCCGCGAAGAAGCCGGGTTGTGCCGCTTCATCTCGATGTAGAGAGGGTTCCTGACGATCTTTTTGATCTCCGGGACGATTGGATTGAACCGCTCGATATGCCCGACGCCGGCGACGAGGCCGTCGGGGATCTTCGCGATGAGCCTTCTCGACTCCTCTGCCGTCGCGCAGATGGGCTTCTCGATGAGGAGCGGCACCCCGGCGTCGAGAACCTGCTCCGCAACCCCAAGATGATAGGGGGTCGGGACGCAGACGCTCACCGCGTCGACGTTTTCGAGCAGGCTCTCCAGGGTAGCCGAGGCCGTCGCCTCGAAGGCTCCGGCGAGGTCGCGGGCGGCCTTCTCATTGAGGTCGTACAGGTAGAGCGAGTCCACCGCTTTCAGTTCCGAGTACACACGGGCATGGTTCCTGCCCATCATTCCAACACCGATTACTCCTACATCCAAGATCTCACCGCCGATGGTATACGCGCTCTCCTGTGAGAGTAATACTATACATTGGCATCGCTCCGGTATGACGTTATCGTGATCCCCCTTCGCGGGACAGAGACATCCGCCCCACAGGATCGTGGCCGATTCCCTGCCTCGGTTCAAAACCAATATGGTTCTTCACGGCGAATGTCCTACCGTGTTTCAGCCCTCTGAGTATCTTGCCCGCGTCATGCGCATCAACCCTATCCAGCGCCAGAGCGCCATCAGCCTTGGTTCGACGCTGGTTCTCACCGCCATTGGGTTTCTTTCCACGATGTTCTTCGCCCACACGCTAGGTCCCGCGATACTGGGTGCGTACTTCCTTTTTGTCGCTTACTTCAGCGTCTTCAATCTTATCGGAGACGGGGGGTTCGGGGGCGCTGTGGTGAAGCGGATCAGCGAGGGGGAAGACCAGAACGCTTACTTCACTGCGTTCATCCTCCTCCGGGTGATGCTGTTAGCCGTCTCGGTGGGCTTTCTCCTCATTGCACGGCCATATCTCGTCGACCTCACCTCATCCGGAGTCTTCCCCTGGTTGATCGTCGCACTGGTCGTCAGCGTCTTTACGAACATCGCCTCAAACAGTGTCTACGGCAGCGGGAAGGTCGGTGTTAACCAGATCGGTGGCCTGATCGAGAATCTGACCCGGGTGGTCATCCAGATCGTCGCGGTCGTCCTCGGTTACGGTGTCGCGGGCCTTGCCGGAGGATTTATTGCCGGGCTGCTTGCTTCGGGGCTCTTCAATTTCCGTTTCCTGGACCTCACGCCGGCACCGTTTGGCTGGTCTCATATCCGGAGCCTCTTTTCCTTCTCGTTCTGGATGTTCCTCAGCGCAGGCGGCTACCTCGTCTTCTCCTATGCCGACACCATCATGATCGGCTACTTCATGACCGAGGTCGATGTCGGCATCTATCGTGTGGCGCTCCAGCTCACATCGATCGCGACGTTCGTCACCATAGCACTCCATACCACTCTTTATCCGAAGATCAGTTACTGGGGGAAGAAAGACGCCCTCCCATCGGTGGAACCGGCGCTCGCCCGCGCCTTCACCTACTCGCTCCTGCTTGCAGTACCCGTCCTTGTTGGAGGCTGGCTCCTTGGCGAACGCCTCCTCTACTTCTTCTACGGGGAATCGTTCGCCGTCGGGGCAGGAGCTCTTTCGGTACTCCTGCTCATGCAGGTGGCAAACGTCTTCGTATACCTCCAGACGATGTGTTTGAACGCCCTCAATCGGCCGCGCGACTCGTTCCGGGTGACGGCAGTTGCGGTCGCCGCGAACATCGGCTTGAACCTCCTCCTCATCCCGGCATACGGCATCATCGGAGCAGCAGCGGCCACGCTTGTCACCATGGTGCTGAACGCGGCGCTTGCCAACCGCGCCCTCTCCCGGAGCATCCGCGTGCGGATGGAGCCCTGGGCCGTGGGGCACATCGTTCTTGCCGCGCTCGTGATGGGTGCCGTCGTCGCGGCCTACTCGTTCGTAGTCCCGCTCACGAACGTCTTCGTCGTCCTCGGGGCGGTCGCGCTCGGCGGGGTGGTCTATCTCCTGGTTCTCCTCAAACTCGACCGGGGCATCCGCGACGAACTGAAGGAGTTGACCATGGGCCTCGGCCTCCCCTGGCCGCGTCTACTCTGAGGCCGATCGGGACTACCCGTCCTGTTAAAATACCTGGTGCGGCAATGTGTGACTATACCGGAGAAGAAGATGAAGAAAGAGGTTCGTGAACTGCAGCCGGGGGAGTTTCCGCTTGCAGAGGTGGTCTGGACGCACTACCGCGGCCAGAAGGCCGATCCGGCGCGGGAGAGGATATTCGGCGTCTTCGTCGACGGAGCCCTTGCAGCGACGGCCCGCTGCACGCGCCATCCCGGCGGCCTTGAGATGGACTGTGTCTTCACATTGGACGAGCACCGCGGACACGGATACGCCAGAGAAGCCGTGCAGATGCTCCTTGATGAATGCGGGTCCGAGACGATCTACATCCACTCGACCCTCCCCCTGATCGGGTTCTACGAGAGCCTCGGGTTCGAGCCCATCCCGGAGGCAAGACTGCCGACGAGCATCCGGGAGCGATTCCTCTTCTGCTTTGGAGAGATGGCGGGGTGCAACGTCGCTCCCATGATGCGGAACCCCGGGAGGAGATAGATCCCGGGCGCTCTGGATACTTTTATCCCGTTTTTACTGAGATCACGCGAGTGGTCTCGCGACCCCGGCACACCCGCCATACCCTACACGCTCGAGGGCTTATCCAGGGGTAAACCTGATGCACGATGAAGACCGATGAGGCCGCGCTGTCTGAGGGGGCCTGCACCGGTATGATAAGCATCGACTACATCATTCCTACCTGGAACAGCGAGTCAACGTTAGAACTTGCACTCTCTTCTATCCAGAGATACGGATCCCCGAACAGGATCATCGTCATCGACAAGCACTCTACGGATCGTACCGCGGCAATCGCCGGACAGTACGGCTGCGAGGTCATCCCGTCGGACAGGAGCCTCGGGGCGGCACGAAGGCTCGGGGCATGCGAGGCCCAAACAGACCTTGTCGCCTTCGTCGACTCCGACGTGGAGATCCTTCCGGAGTGGGAAGAGGTCCTGCAGGCCTCGGCCGAAGGACGATATCCGGATGCAGGAGTGATCGGTGCGCTCTACGACGACGGCTATATCAGGCGGCCGACCGGGCCGATCTCGCTGCTCGGGGGCAACGGAGCATTCGGCTGTTGCGTGACGCGCCGAAAATGCGTGGTGGCGTGCACGGCTCTCGATGGTCTCTCAAGCGGGGAAGACGCTCTTTATGCCGAGTATCTGGCCGGAAAAAACCTGCGATGGTATATCCTGCCTGTCTTTGTGAACCACCATCATGAGCTCGGGAACGTCTCTGAGGCGATGCGGTGGCGGTGGCTGGGGGCAGGCCTCAGGCAGCGGAAAGGGTTCCGGCCCTCGATATGCAAGTCCGTCCTCGGCGGCGCAGTCGTCGGGCTCCCCATGAACGGCCTGGACCTCTCCTACCGGAAGAACCTCATCCTGCGGCTGAACTATTTTATCGGGTATATGTTCCCGGAGAGGTACTTCGAGGTCGATAGGGAGAAGAGATAGTTCTGACCGCGTCCCGGGCAGGTTGTCCGGGAGAGACTTCCGCTCACCTACACCGGTCACACAACTGCAGACAGTTGGCCGCCGGATGGCCCGTTGCACCTGAATTTTCGCCCACTGTGTGGCCTCACGCGAAGAACGACGCTTCGTCAGAAGCGGAGTTGGAGCACCGTAGGTGCGACCTGCGAGCGAAGCGAGCTTGAGCATCGCAGGAACGACGGGCTGATGGGTGCGACTACCCGTAGGGCAGGAGTTTGAGCACCGATTGGTGCGAATCCGGAGTTCGAGCGCCGGCAGGTGCGAGTTGCGAGCCGCAAAGGGGACCAAAATACCCACCTACCCTACTTCGCGTTCTTCGCGGCTTCGCGTGAGTTTATCGATTCGGATAAGGGTACAACCTCACGCGAAGAGCGCGAAGCCGCGAAGTGTGACCTCCCCGGAGGGGAAGGAGTTCGAGCACCGTCAGGTGAGCAACGGGCTGTCACTGACAATCAACAGATCTTCGCGTGAGTTGGCCGTTCTCCATGTGCCAACAGAATAAGACGAACTGATGCCCTAGTGCTCGATCTGTTTGATATGCTCGATGGCGTTCTCCGCGAGTTTCTCCCGTCCCTGCAGCTCGGCGACATCGCGTATCGCCTCAAGCATATGGACGGAGTCCTCAAGAAAACTCAGGATATCGGCGGGATAGAGATCGATCCCGTATTCTTCGAGGAGGTGGGCGCTGATCTGGCGGTGATCGAGCCCCATCTCCCGGAACTCGATGATGGTGAGGGTGAACTTCCGCTCCGGGCACCCGCAGAAGGGGGCACTTTTGCATTTGCAGTCCATGAAG
>JAAYND010000168.1 GCA_012521035.1 Methanomicrobiales archaeon | reverse complement strand
TCCTCATCGATGGCCGAGGGGACGTCATGCACACCTGGAGCAAGCTCCCGGCCATGCTTTACGATATATTCCGCCGAGAGAGCCTGGACTGAGAAACTCAGGTCCATCACCTCAATGGGGTGGCCCATTCCCTTCGGTGTTGCGAGGTTCACGAGTCGCCCCTCAGCAAGGATATGGATGGCCCTGCCGCCGAGGACGTAGGTATCGATACCATCACGGTGAACGGTGGAGTCGGCGTGTGACTTGAGCCAATCTACGTTGATCTCCACGTTGAAGTGTCCGGCGTTGGCGAGGATGGCCCCGTCCTTCAGGTTCGGGAAGTGCCGCTCCGTTATGACACTCATGTTCCCGGTTGTCGTGACAAAGATATCACCGAGGGAGGCCGCCTCATCCATCGTCATGACGTCAAACCCATCCATGTGCGCCTCAAGCGCCCTCCTCGGGTCAACCTCGGTCACGATGACGCGAGCGCCGAGACTCCGGGCCTTCTGCGCAAGCCCCCGGCCGCAGAAACCATACCCCGCGACGACAAACCGTTTCCCGGCGATGAGGACGTTTGTCGTTATCATTATAGATGAAAGCGAGCTCTCCCCGGTTCCATGGACGTTGTCGAAGTGGTGTTTCATCGGGGTATCGTTGACAGCGATGACCGGAAACGCGAGCGCCCCATCCCGGGCCATCGCCCTGAGTCGGTGGATGCCGGTCGTTGTCTCCTCGCACCCGCCGATGACCGAATCCAGAACCTCCCGCCTCTCAGTGTGGATACGGTGGATCAGGTCCATGCCGTCATCGATGGTGACGGCGGGGCGGGCATCGAGCACACGGTCGATCGCCGCGTAGTACTCTTCGGTATCGGCACCGCGCCGCGCATAAGAGTGGATCCTCTCCCGGGTGTTGAGCGCCTCTGAGACATCATCCTGCGTTGAGAGGGGGTTGCACCCCGTGATGTAGACTTCCGCACCACCTGCTGCCAGGGTCTCAACCAGCACCGCGGTCTTTGCCTCGACATGCAGGGCCATACCGATGGTCATACCGTCAAACGGCCTCTCCTCACTAAAACGCTTCCGGATGGACGAGAGTACCGGCATGTACTGCCCTGCCCACGCAATCTTAAGATCTCCAGACTTCATCAAATACACCAGACCGCTTTTTTCTGCCCGGACATTCTTCCGGATTATCTGTAAAGGTATCTGCCCGGATCACTTAAATCTGAAGGTTCTTGTGCGATTCCCCCTGAGGGGATGCTTCGCTCCCTCTCCGGGTACTTACGCCAGGTTTTTTCGTAAAGTTCATAATCAGTCGCAAACAACTCAAGCACCGATCAGCATTGTCCAGTTCAGTCGTGACGGGGGACTTCTCTGCGGCACATGATGCCCCCGACCACCCCGAGTCGGAGGCCCGCCTCGTGGCCGCTTTAGCCGGGGTTCCGGAGGGCACCCGGCGTATAGCACCGGAGAAGGCCCACCCCACAGACCTGGCACTGGTGCACACCTACAAACATATCGCCGCGATCCGTTCGTTCTGCAAGGAATGTCCCCCGGACGAGGTCTGCTACCTCGACCCGGACACCTATGTCACCCGGGGATCGTTTGATGCGGCGCTGTATGCTGCCGGGGCTACCTGGCAGGCGGTGGACCAGGCACTCGATGGTGAACACGCATTTGCCCTGGTGCGCCCGCCCGGGCACCACGCCACACCCGATCGCGCAATGGGGTTCTGTCTCTTCAACAACATAGCCATCGCCACAGCCCGGGCGCTCAGCGAAGTCGACCGGGTCGCCATCGTGGACTGGGATCTACACCATGGGAACGGAACGCAGGCAGCCTTCTACAGATCCGACAGGGTGCTCTACTGCTCGGCCCACCAGATGGGGATCTTTCCGGGGAGTGGTTGGCCGGAGGAGCAGGGAACAGGCCCGGGTGTCGGGTATACCATCAACGCGCCCCTGGAATCAGGCTCGACCGGCGCCGACTATGCTCTGGTCTTCCAGCAGATCTTCATCCCTGCGATCCGGCGGTTTGAGCCCGATCTCATCGTGGTCTCGGCGGGACAGGATGCAGCGTTCGACGACCCGCTCGGCTCGATGCTCCTCGATCCCGATGATTTTGGGGCCCTGACCGGGATGCTCCTCGATACGCGGCCGGGAGCCATCGCCCTCACGCTCGAGGGGGGATACGGCAGGTCGCACGCCGCGGCCATACGATCGATCTTCGCCGCCCTCAATGGGGCGCGCTTCACACCCCGGGGTGGTGAGGCGAAGGCGAGCACCCGGTTGCTCGTGGAGGCGTATGCCGCCGCTGGCTCCGCTGTTCGTGCCGTATGAGGGTGCGGGCGCCGGTATATTCCACAGGGTATTTGCTCCTGCCGGGCGTATAACCAGATCATGAGCACCGGACCGCCTCACCCGGAGGTCTTTGAGTTCTACATCGGTGGTAGCGTCGGGCCGTCTCTCTACGTCAGGCTCGTGGATGGCCGGCTCCTCTATGAGCGTGCAAGCGGCGGCGGCTACTCAGGGATCGTTATGGAGGCGAACCCCGCACCGGAGGAGTGGGCCCGGTTCATGGAGACTGTGGAGCACCTCGATATCTTTGGGTGGAAGCCGGAGTACATCACCGCCCACTCCTGCTGTGACGTCACCTACTGGCACCTCCGCCTGGAGATCGATGGGCGAAGCATCACCGCGCGGGGTGCAAACGCCTACCCCGGCTCACCCGGGGCAGGGGTCTCAAAAGAGTTCGGCGCGTTCCGCGCGGCGGTGGAGCGACTGCTCGGCCGGGAGTGACCGCAGGTACTCAAGGCTTCTTTCATACCGGTCAAACGATATCGGTTCGATGACCTTTGTAGCGCCACGCGGGAGAGCCGGCATCACACGAGAGAAGTCGATACTCCCCTCACCACACCCCAGGTGGGCATCCCGGTTACCGCAGTTGTCGTGCAGGTGAACGTGGATCGCCCCTCCTTCTCTCAGGAACGCCTCCAGGTTGCTGTTTACGTGGGCGTGCCCCACATCAAGGGTGAACCCGAGCTCAAGAGCAGAAAGCCGGCCGAGGAACTCTGGCTCCCGGAAGAAACAGATATCCCACGCTCCCATGTTCTCGATGGCGAGCCGGACGTCCACCTCTCGCTGGAGGGTCGCCAGGTCGTCGAGCGATCGATCGAGGGCACGGGCGGCGGCATCCCGCATCTCCTCGCCCCAGATGTGCCCGGGGTGGATGACCAGCCGCGTGGCGCCGATACGATCGCAGACAGAGGATAGGTCTTCAAGAACCCGGATCGATGCCCGCCGCATATGCTCATTATCGGAGGCTATGTTGATATCAGCGACCGGAGCGTGGACCGTGTACCGGAGGTCGAAGGAGTGGCAGGTCTCCTCTGTGCCAAAGAGGGAGTGGGGGCCGTCCGCGAGGATCTCCGCAAGATCTGTCCGGGAGGATATGAGTTCAAGCGCCTCCTCAAGCGACTTATCCATCAGGCAGCATGTGGAGCAGCCTATATGATTCTCAGGCATGGGATCGGGGAGGTGGTGATGAGCCCGCTACCTCCTCATCCGGAGCAGGAAGAGGACGAGCAGTGCAGGGATGATCGAGACCGCACCAAAACCGGGGGACCTGGTAGCAGAAGCGGCCTCCCGGGGGGCGACTCCGAAGAGGTCAGGGTGGAGGATGGTCGCCACCTCTTCCAGCGCATCAACGATCCTCGG
>JAAYND010000167.1 GCA_012521035.1 Methanomicrobiales archaeon | reverse complement strand
TCCCTGCCGGCGGGATGCAGGCCCGGATGAGGGTTCTGCGAAGAACGCTACGGCATCTTCCCGCCGCTCTATTCTGTCCCGGGGCCATCCTCACCCGTAACATGGGGCGGGGCGCCACAATCCAGCCATGAGATAGAGGCGGCGCGGGAGGCCTCCTGCCATCCGCACCATGCAGAATCCCTGCCGGCAGAAAAGGTGTTCCCGGCGGGGGCGGATGATCGATACTTTTATCCGCTATTCTGCACATCGATGAAACATGTCATTTAAAGTAGAGGTTATCGAAAAGATATCCGCTCTCATTACGGCTGCATTCGGCCTTGTCGCCGCTCTTGCATGGAACGGAGCCATCCAGGAACTCTTCAAGCTCGTCTTTGGGCCCCAGAGCACACTCGTTGCGATGCTTGTGTATGCGATCGCCGTGACGATAGTCGCAGTGCTTGCTACGATCTGGATCGGCCGGGCCGCAGCAAAGGCGAAAGGCGAGAGAGAGTCGGTAGCAAAATGAAGCTCCAATCCACCAATTTTTTGTGTACAGCAGGGTTTAAACCCCGGCGCCACGAACCGATGCCATATGGACCGGCATGATGAACAGACAGCAGGGCGGGGCAGCGATCTTGAGTTACTCATTTACACTGATGATGTCCCCGGAGGACCGGTCTCCATCACGACCATCAGTTACGACGGAACGCGCATCGATGAAGAGACCGGGGTGTTGCCCGAGACTCTCCCGGGTCTCATCCTTCGCCCGGCGGTCACCTGGATCGACGTCGACGGCGTTCACGATAGTGACCTGATCCAGGCGATCGGGGATGCTCTCGGGATCCACCCGCTGACCCGGGAGGATATCGAGAACACCCGCCAGCGCCCGAAGATCGAGGACTACGGCGACTACCTCTATGTGGCGATCCGGGCTCTCTCCCGCGACAGCGATGGCAGGTTCCGGAGTGAACAGGTGAGCCTGGTGCTCGGCAGCAGGTATGTCATATCATTCCAGAAGCATCCCGGTGATCTCTTTATCCGCACCCGGGAGCGCCTCCGCGCAGGAACCGGGAGGCTCAGGACTGCGGGGGCTGACTACCTCTTCTATGCCCTGCTGGATGCGATCATCGACGGCTATTTCGTTGTGATCGAGGCATTCGGTGAACGGATCGAGGGGGTCGAGGAGGAGGTGATAGCCGAGCCTGATCAGGATACCCTGCAGGCGATCTATGCCCTCAAGCGTTCCCTGATCGCATTCCGAAAGGTTGTCTGGCCGCTCCGTGACGTGGTGGTGGAGCTTGAGCGAGGTGAGTCCTCCCTTATCGGGGATGCGACCCTCGTCTACTTCCGGGACGCCTACGACCACACCATTGAGGTCGCCGAGACCGTGGAGACATACAGGGAGATGATGTCCGGGATCCTCGATGTCTACCTCTCAAGCCAGAGCAGTCACATGAACGAGATCATGAAAGTTCTCACCATCATCGCCACCATCTTCATCCCGCTCACCTTCATCACCGGGATCTACGGCATGAACTTTGCATACATACCCGGACTTGCACACCCCTGGGGATATCTGGCAGCGCTCGCATCGATGATCGTCGTCGCCGTCGTTATGCTCTTCTACTTCCGGAAAAAAGGGTGGATATGAGGATGCTTCCGGCAGGAGATCCGGGTCTGCTCAACCGACTGATTGGTGGGTTATCTGGCTTCTTATTGCTGAGGTGTACGATCCTGACGGGAGAAGAGACCCCGCGCCCGGGATACCCGGATGCAGGGCCAGGGTATCGGGGAGAATGAGGTTTCCCCGGCGATTATTTAAGGCCGGGGACAAAGATTGCCATCAAGGCGACATCCTCCTCATCGGCAACGACAGTGTGGCGGATGCCGGGTGGGGTGGAGAACGTATCTCCGGGCTTGAAAGGAACCTCTCTCCCGTCAAGGAGGATCTTCCCATGTCCGGCAAGGATGACGTTCCATTCCCACTGACTCTCGTGGAGATGGTCCGGGACTTCACAACCTCCCCCTATCCTGACAAGGTGAGAGGAGAAGGCATCCTTTGTGTCAACCCCGGGCACCAGATCTGCCAGAATGACACCCATCCACTCCGGGTTTGAGTACCATGGTGGAAGCCTGCCCGTACCCTGCGTCGGGGAGACGATAGCCCCGTCCTCGATGCATCGGGCAAAATCCTGGTCTTCCATCCTCTGTCTCACTCAAAAAGGGAGAGATTCCGGTTCAGTCCCGAACAGCCGGTATTACCTCTTTGAAGATATCGATACCGAAGTTCACGTTCGGGCTGGAGTTACCAAGACAGAAGTGGTTGATGCCTGCCTCCTTGAACCGCTCGATCTCTTTGATCATCCCCTCGGCGTCTGTGGCACACATGTAGTTCTCCTTGATGGTGTCACAGTGGACGAGGTTTGCGTGGAGCTGGACCTCCTTGGGGTCGTAGACCTTGTACTTGAACATCGAGGGGACAAGGCATCCCGCCCAGAACCGGTTGCCTTCGACCGCCTTGTCGTAATCGGGGTCTACCGAGTACCATATGAGCATGGCGCGCTCCATCTTGCTCGGATCCTTGCCGGCTTCGCGGGCACCTTCCTCAAACTTGGGGATGGTGACGTTCTTGAGGGTCGATGGGGCGGCGGCGACGGTCATGAGGTGGTCGCCGTACATGCCAGCGAGCTTTGCGCCCCGGGGTCCGAGACCACTGAAGTAGAGGGGGACCATGTCGTCGGGTTTCGTGTACATGAACGCCTTATCGAGGGTGAAGTAATCGCCCTTGAAGGTGACAGGCTCATCGCTCTCCCAGAGCATCCGCATGACCTTGACCGCTTCGATGGTCATATCCTGCCGCACCGGGACGGTTGGCCACTCGCCGGTCACCGGCACCTCGTTCATCGCTTCGCCGGCACCGACAGCAACACCGACCCTCCCGGGATACATCTGCCGGAGGGTGGCGAACGTCTGTGCCACGATCGCCGGGTTGTACCGTATGATCGGGCATGTGATGCAGGTCGATATGAACACATCTTTGGTAGCCTGGAGCGCCGCGCCCATCCAGGCCCAGGCTTGCGCTGACTGCGCGTTGTCGTGGTACCAGGGGTGGAAGTGGTCGTCCGCCCATATCGAATCAAAGCCGACTTTCTCTGCTCTGATGGTCTGATCAAGTGCATCCATGGGGCGGTACTGCTCCAGGGATGCAAAGTAACCGATTTGTGTCTTCATGTTACTGCTCTCCTGATGATCGGCAGAGCTACCTGTCCCGGGGCAGGTCTACCCAAATCTTGATACGTCACCAGCACCAATGAAGACGCTGGTATGGTAAGCTGAGGCCCGCATATCCTGTTCCGACAACCTGTGATGTTAGCGGACCACAGCCGTCCTACCCCGCTATAAGTTTCTCTTCCGATCTCCTTGGCGTGGATTGCAAATCCACAGTTTGAATAGTAACCCTGTGTACGGATAAAAATATCGTTTATTGTTGAACAATGCAGGGGGAGGTCGGGGAAGTATCCTGTGTCATACTCTGGATGCACCGGATTTAACCGCATCAAATGCGTTTGATTTTCTTTCACAGCCGATGTGTGGTGTGCCCTCTGTGTCGGAAAAGGTCGCCGGGATACTGCAATGTTGAACAATAGGCGACAGTATTTTATATCAGTCGTTGAGGGGAGTGTCGCCCGGCAGGGTGCCTTCTCCGGGCGACTGCCGACGTTTGAGGCGGGCATCTCTCCCGGCCATCTCTCCCGGGTTACATCTCAGGAGAAGCCAGATCCTGCTCTATCTGGTGAATATTTTTCACACGCGCTACATACAGGGGGTGGTACCGCTGCCTCCTCAAGGACAGCATCCGATACATCGATCATGAAGGATGCGATCTCCCCGGAGGGTAGCTTGAATATATAGTGCCAGACCCAGGGAGAGTCCTTTCCTTTCTGATACTGAAGGGGCGGCAAAAATTCGGGATTGCCGGTTCTCAGGACGCGGATGAGGGCATCACGGACGTCCGGGTTAGGGAGATCCGGAAAGACCTCAAAGAGCTTTCTTCCGATCAGATCCTGTTTCTTCATCTGGAGTATGTTCTCGGTTGCGCGGTTGATGTCCTTGAATATGTACTCATATCCGTCATCGATCGGTTCGTAGATCAGAACCCCGTTACAGGTGTTCTCGAAGAACGATCGGTACCGGATCTCCTTGAAGGCAAGCTCTTTACGGGCCAGGTGTTTTGTCGTGACATCCTTGATGAGCATGGCAAACTCGTTCGGGACGCTCACGCTATCCAGGGCAATCGGGGTGAAAACAATGTCAAAGTATGCGATACCCGTTCGGGTGCTCGGGATCTGCTGCTTCCGCCGCAACTGGTCAAAGTCACAGACGAGCTCCGTCTCGGCGATCTTTCCCTGCTGGATCAATTTGAGAATAGACCCCTTGTAACAGGAGATATCGAATATATTTCCATTCATCAGATCCTGAAAGGTTCTCAGACCAAGGATCTCCAGGGATGCACGGTTGGCGTTGAGCACGTTGCCGTCGGACGTAAAGAGAACGATACCGCACGGGACCGTCTCAAATATCGTCCTTATCCTCTTCTCTGAATCCCTCAGCGCTGTCTCGGCATTCTTCCATGCTGTTATATCCTGCAGACTGACCATGATCCCCGGCTTTCCCACGTGGGAGACGATCGGGGCGAACTCAAGGAGGTAGATGCGGTTTGTGCTATCCTCTATGTGCTGCATCTCAGCAAGGTATGTGCTGGATTGCTGAATTCTCTCGATATTTCGCCGGATTGAGGGATCCGAGAAGATGCGGAGGTGTAAGTCAAAGAGGGAGACGCCGATGATGTTTCTCCCCTGGTGAATGCCGAGCGTTCTGACGAAACTTGTGTTTGTCATGAGGATGCGGAGATCCGCATCCAGTATAACGATCGCATGCGGGAGACGATCAAAGAGTTCTGAGAGCGGGATCCGTTGCGTCGGGGTGTAGAGTTTCGATCTGCCAAAGTGCCGCACGTTCACGTCTCCCTTTGATTGAAGTATGTCGAGGTATTTGGAGACTGTAGCGCGGTTTATATTGAGTTCTCGTGCGATTGCAGAGATGGAGAGGCCCTGCGGGGCCTGTTCTTCAAGGAGTTCGATGATCTTACTGAATTTGTCCTGATACTCGCTCATAGATTATACCCTCTGGAATATCTGTCGGGGTCTCCTGAACCGGTACTGACAGGAGATCATTACTGGTTATTAGACCGGAGCTGGTACTATTATCTTTCGGAATCCCGGGGATCAGGAGGGCTGCTAACCCGCCTTTGCAGACCTGGCCAGCAAACCGTCGCGCGCACCAGCATACCGTGTGAGGAGGTCTGGTGCTCCCGCTTCCATCACGACCCTTTTTTTATGCGGAAGCGCAAACAGGTAATCCACTATGGCAATCCATCCCATCGATTACCGCTACGGCACCCCGGAGATGCGTGCCGTCTGGGGCGAGGAGAACCGGTTCCGTGCTATCGTCATGGCCGAGGTGGCCCTGGCGCGGGCAGAGGCGGCGCACGGGATGATCCCCCGCGAGGATGCGGAGACCATCGCGGCCAGTGCGCCGGCCGCCCGTCTTGAGCGGGCAAAGGAGATCGAGGCCGAGATCGATCACGATATGATGGCGATCGTCAAGGCGCTCAGTGAGGTCTGCGGCGATGCCGGCCGGTGGATCCACTACGGCGCGACATCAAACGATATACTGGATACCGCGACGGCGCTACAGATCCGTGACAGCCTCGCCCTCATAGAGGAGAAGCTGGCAAAACTCCTCAGCGTGCTCCTCTTCCGGAGCGCTGAGACCCGGACCCTCGTATGTGCCGGTCGCACCCACGGGCAGATCGGCGTCCCCACGACCTACGGCCTCCGGTTCGCCATCTGGGCGAGCGAGGTCGCCCGCCACATCGAACGCCTCCGACAGATGCGCCCGAGGGTCGTCGTCGGGCACCTCACCGGGGCGGTGGGAACCCAGGCGGCGCTCGGGGATGCCGGCATAGAGATCCAGGAGACGATGATGGAGTTCCTCGGGATCCATCCGGTGGATGTCTCAAACCAGCTCGTATCCCGGGACCGCTACGCGGAGTACTTCATGTTCCTCGCAAACGTCGCGACAACGCTTGACAAGATCGGGCTTGAGATCCGGCTTATGCAGCGCTCCGAGATCGGGGAACTTGCGGAGGCGTTCGGGAAGAAACAGGTGGGTTCAAGCACCATGCCGCATAAGCGAAACCCCATCAAGAGCGAGCAGGTCTGCGGTCTTGCCCGGATCGTGCGCTCAGCGGTCGGGCCGGCTCTGCAGAACAACGTCCTCTGGGATGAGCGTGACCTGACGAACTCATCGACCGAGCGGGTGCTCTTCCCCGAGGCATCCGTGCTCGCCGACCATATCCTGAGGGTGATGATCGATGTGGTGGATGGACTTGAGTTCAATAAGGGAAACATCAGGAAGAACCTGATGATGCTCCGGGGCGTGAACC
>JAAYND010000166.1 GCA_012521035.1 Methanomicrobiales archaeon | reverse complement strand
CTGATCAGCACGAGGTCCCCGCAGTAGTAGGCCGACCGGTGGAGATCGTTTACCCGGATACTCTCCTTCAAGGACTCGGCGTAGTTCAGTTTCAGGTACGCCGCGAGGTCTTTCTGGAGATCGATCACCGACTGATAGCGCTGCTCGGGGTCTTTCTCAAGGCACTTCTGGATGATCGTGTCCAGCGGCTGCGCGTCAGGGTGGACCGCACCCGGCCGTTCAGGCGTTTCCGTCGCGATCGCCATCCCGATCTCAACCATACTCTCCCCGGTAAACGGCAACTGCCCGGTGACCAGTTCATACAGGATCACTCCAAGTTGCCAGATATCCGTCCTCTGATCTTTAGGCTTGTTTGTGATCTGTTCTGGGGCGGCGTAGTAGGCGGTAAACCCGCCCGAGACAGTGGTTGTCCGCGATTGCGTCATCACCTTTGAGAGCCCCCAGTCGGAGATCTTCGGGACGCCGTCACGGAGCATGATGTTCTGCGGCTTGAGGTCACGGTGGAGAATGCCGCGGGCATGGGCGTACTTCAGGCCTTCACAGACATTGAAGAGCAGCCAGGCTGCATGGTCGGGGGAGACGGGACGTTCCAGCGTTGCCAGCGTCCCGTCGCAGAGTTCCAGCTCGAAGTACGGGAGCGGCATGATGTTGTAATCCTGGACCCGAACGACGTTCTCGTGGATCATCGATGTCCAGTTCTGGAGTTCGGCGATGAACGACCTACCCGTGGCTGCATCCAGGGAGATCGGGATCTTGAGAGCCGCCCATGACCCATCCGGCTTCTGCACCTTGAAGACCCTGGCAAACCCGCCTCTCCCCAGGTACTCAGAGGCGGTGTATCGATCCGTCATCTCCGGCGGCAGGCTCTTCGGTGTTACCGGACGTGAGATCGATGGCGGGATGGGAGAACTGGGAGAAACAGAGTCGCTTCGGGGTCCCACCGAGAGCCAGCATGATGTGATCTGTTTGTAGGTCCGGTTCCCGGCGTCGCGGTACCGGGCGGTAATCTCCAGGGGTATCTTTCCCTTTGTTCTGGGTTTAATACCCGCATCGATTGTTATGCTCTCTCCGGCCGCCAGGTCGACCGGCCGGAGCAACCGTGTGTCGACATCGTTGGAGAACGTGAGGGTTATATCGAAGGCAGGAGCTGTCCCTGTGTTGACCAGTGTCAGCCCGATCTTATCCCACTCATCGGCATGGATGGAGGTGTGGCTCAGCGTTATTGTGAGGTCCGGTTCTGTGGTTGATTCTGCGGTCCCCCCGTCAGGCAAAATAACGTCAGATGAATATCTACCCTTCTTCCTATCCGAAACATCAGCCTTAATCAGGCCAACGGGTTCCACACTTGGAGGTATGTTTGTACCCCGGTGGCGGGGCGTCTTCCCGGTATCGTGACCGACAGGTGAACCGGACGGCCGGGCTTCGCCTGTTCCGGCGCCCCCATTTTGAGTTTTCTTCCTCCTGTTCTGCCTTGAGTGGATGAGATGCCTTGCGCGAAACACGATTGCGATGAGCACCAGTAAGCCGACGACCCCGATGCCTGCGTAGAGGAGTATGTTATCGAAATTGGACCCCTTGCGGATCTCTTCCCGCAGCGCCTCCGCGTCGCTCAAAGCCTCGTTTGCCTTGTTCAGACCATCAGCCGCCTTCGAACGGGCCAGCTGATAGTTACTTGCGCTCAGGCCATCCTTTGCCTGGGAGTAGAACTGGACGGCGCTCTCGCGCTTGGTCACGATGGAGACCACCCTTGGATCCCCGCCCATGGAGCGGCTCTCGACAAAGTAGGTGATCTTGCTATCCAGGGACTCAAGCGCCGCACCGGTATCAGCGACCTCCTTCTCGGCCCATGCCTTATCAAGGAGCGGCTTCGCCTCATCCATATTCTTTGTAGCGGTGGCGATATATTCCGCCGCCTGTGAGGGGGCTGCCGATGCGGCGCTCATGAGTGCCTGGCTCGCAACATCGTACTTCGCCTGTGCGGCAGAGACATCCACACCATCTGCAGCCCTTGCATCGATGTCTGCCTTCAGACTCTTGAGATTCTGCTGCTGGACGGAGAGAGAACTCCCGACCTGCTCCGCGCTCACGACCTTGCGGGTCATGCGGTAGGGAGTGCCCTCCACATGCTTGTTCTTGATATGCTCTAGTTTGATCACCTCCAGCTCCCCTGATGAGGTTTTGGGCACGGTACCACGAAGCCGGACATCCAGCTCAACCTTGTCCTGGTAGGTGAGTTCAAACGCCCCCAGGGACGGATAGTATCCGGTCTTCTCGGTGGTATAGATGGGAATCCCGTCTCGATAGATAATGAACGTCCATGCGGGGTCCCGCAGCCCGGTGCTGAAATCAAACGACTCGCCGTCCGAGTTGGCGGGGTCCATGCTGTAGGTGATCACGTAATGCGCAGTAACGCTCTGGTCCGGCTCGAGGTCGCCGCTTGTGGGGTTGACGGTCGCTGTCTTGATATCGAATGCCGATGCCGCCTGCACGGCACAGACCAGTGCCAGCAGGAGAATGATCCATCTGCTGATGTTTGCCTTCATACACGCCTCCTTACCCGAACAATGGCTCTATTCCGTCACCGAATACAGTAGAGCGCTTCTCCTTTGATTTAAGGACATCTTCTTTCGTGGACTTCGCAATCTCCATGAGCTCTGTGATCCCGGGAGCGCTCCCGATCGCCGCAAAATAGAACTCCTCATCGCACCCTCACCTGGTGCACGATCACCTCAGCCTTCCGGATCAACTCATCCGGGAGTTCCTGTGCTCCCATCTCAACCCTCATCTTGATCTGCTTGGCAAGCCCGATGGCCTGTGCTCGTGCCTCGCCAGCCGAGTACCTCGCAAGATCGGCAGCGTATTTGTACGCATCCACAAGGTTGCCGGTCTTCATGCTGATCAGCACAAGATCCCCGCAGTAGTAGGCCGACCGGTGGAGATCGTGTACCTGGATGCTCTCCTTCAAGGACTCGGCGTAGTTCAGCTTCAGGTACGCTGCAAGGTCGCTCTGGAGGTCAGCCACCGACCGGTAGCGCTGTCTCGGTTGTTTCTCAAGGCACCTCAGGATGATGGCGTCCAGGGGTTGTGCACCGGAGTGAACCGCACCCGGTCGCTCAGGTGTCTTCGTAACGATCGCCATCCCGATCTCGACCATACTCTCGCCGGTAAACGGCAACTTGCCGGTGACCAGCTCGTACAGGATCACCCCAAGCTGCCAGATGTCGGTCCTCGGGCCTTTGACTCTGTTGGCGATCTGCTCCGGAGCGGCGTAGTATGCGGTAAACCCGCCCGAAACAGTAGTTGTCCGCGATTGCGTCATCACTTTCGAGAGCCCCCAGTCGGAGATCTTCGGGACGCCGTCCCTGAGCATGATGTTCTGGGGCTTGAGGTCCCGGTG
>JAAYND010000165.1 GCA_012521035.1 Methanomicrobiales archaeon | reverse complement strand
GAGATCAACCGGCAGGTGCTCGACGTCCTCATCAGGGATATCATCGCGGTGAGCTATGATTCTGACTGCATCGCCTTCTCTGATGAGGCCTCGGCGTCTGTGAAGGCCTTCAAGGACTTCAATATGGAGCATATCTATATGAACCCGAAACTCCGGCGGAACGCGGAGAAGATCCAGGGCATGTACCGGTGCCTCTTTGGCCGGGTTGTCGAGGATATCGAAGAGGAGCGCATGGATTCGCCGGTCTATGAAGAGTTGATCGAGGCTCCGTGGGCGTCCCGGCGCTATGTCGATGCCGCCAGGCCGGCGGAACTTGCGCGAGACTTCATCGCCGGGATGACAGACCGCTACTTCGAGCAGATCTTCCGGCAGTATGTCCTCCCGGAGCGGGTGCAGTCGAGGTTTCGGGAGTGAGGGAATCGTTATACCCGCGCAAGCAGACATACGGCCGAGCGCGAGACTCTACATCACCGAGGCTTTCCAGGAGAACCCACCGGACCCGATGTGATCATGGCGCCTCCCTTCGATAGGATGAGGCCCGGACAGACCGTAGCCATATTTAACCCCCCGCCCAGATAGAATGTATGGAACTGCTCCCCGGGGTCTACGAAGAGCTCATCAACGAATACCTCGCATCTCGGCTCGTCGTTCCCGGAAGGGAGGGGAGAATCCGCAAAGATCCCCTCAAGAAATTTGATCCGCCGGTCCTTCTCTCGCGATACGTCTCCTGGATCCTCAGGGCAGCCCTTCAATCTGCCGGTGATCGAAAGATCTCTTTAGAAGAGCAGGTCCAGGCCTGCAACCATCTCATCGAACGCCTTGCTGGCGAACTCAAGGATCCGACTCTTAAGCAGTGTATGATCGTGCCAGGCGCAGAGGTCTTGCTCGCGCTCGTGGAGCAAGGTAACTCATCTGCACTGAAAAATATCACATCTGCACGCCCTGAAACCTCTATCGCACAGAGCAGCCTCTTCACCGGATCTCCCGGAGAACCCGGGCTCGTGGATGAACTCAGAAAGGAGATCCGAACCGCCGACCGCATCGATCTCCTCATCTCGTTCATCAAGTGGAGCGGGCTTCGATTGATACTCGATGACCTGAAAGAGTTTGTGAAACGCGGCCACCTTCGGGTGATCACAACCTCCTACACCGGCGCGACCGATATAAAAGCAGTCGAAACCCTTTCAGCCCTCAAAAACACTACTGTCAAGATATCCTATGATACCGAAAGAACCCGGCTGCACGCGAAGACCTATACCTTCCGCAGGAACAACGGGTTTTCGACCTCATATGTTGGATCATCGAACCTCTCAAACCCCGCAGTAACAAGCGGCCTTGAATGGAACGTCAAGATCACTGAGCGGGATTCATACGACATCATCAGAAAGATCAACGAGACATTCGAGACCTACTGGAACGATCCCGAGTTTGTCGCGTACAAATCCGAGAGTCGGGAGCGCTTACAGCGTGCTCTCTCCAGGGAGAAGAGGAGCGAGATAGACCCCCACCCGATCTTTGATATCAGGCCTTACTACTATCAGAAGGAGATCCTCGATCAACTCAGAGTGGAACGGGAAGTGCACAACAACTACAAAAACCTCATCATCGCCGCCACCGGGACCGGAAAAACAGTCATATCGGCGTTTGATTACAAAAGTCTCGTCAAGAAGCCAGGGGAGTATCCCCGCCTGCTCTTCGTCGCTCACCGCGAGGAGATCCTGAAACAGAGTATCCAGGTCTTCCGTGGGATCCTCAGAGACCCAAACTTTGGTGACCTCATGGTCGGAGGGAGCGAACCTGCGCAGATCGAGTATCTCTTTACCTCAATCCAGAGTCTGAACAGCAAAAACCTCCCCGCGATAACGCCCGCTGAATATTACGATATGATCATTGTCGACGAGTTCCACCACGCCGCTGCCCCCTCGTACCAGAGGCTTCTTGCACACTACAACCCGGAGATCCTCCTCGGCCTCACCGCAACGCCAGAGCGGATGGATGGGCTGAACATACTTGAGCACTTCAACGATAGGGTCGCCGCTGAGATCCGGCTTCCCGAAGCGATCAACCGAAAACTGCTTGCCCCGTTCCATTACTTTGGTGTCACTGACGTTGTAGACCTTGATTCTGTAGCGTGGAGGCGGGGGGCCTACGATCCCGAGGATCTCTCCAGGATTTATATCGGAAACCGGGAGCGGATCGACCGGATAATCAGCGCCGTACAGGAGTATACCACCGATATCCGGGATATCATCGGACTCGGGTTCTGCGTATCCGTGGATCATGCAGAGTATATGTCCGCGTCGTTCCAGAAAGCCGGTATTCCGGCAGCCTGCCTCCACGCTGGAAGCTCCCGCGAAGAGCGCTCTACTATCCAGAGGCGGCTGGTTACAGGTGAGATCCATTTCATCTTCGTCGTTGACCTCTACAACGAGGGCGTCGATATCCCGGAAGTGAACACCATCCTCTTCCTGCGCCCAACCGAGAGCCTCACGGTCTTCCTCCAACAATTCGGGCGGGGTCTCCGCCTCTCTGAAGGGAAAGAATGCCTGACCGTCCTTGACTTCATTGGAAACCACAACAGAAACTTCCAGTTCGGCGAGAGGATTGCAGCACTCCTCTCGCCGGCCAGGAAGAGCCTGATCGAGCAGATAACGAGCGACTCCTACTCGCTCCCGAAGGGCTGCCACATCCACTTTGAGAAGGTGGCACAGGAGAAGATCCTTGCGAATATCAGGGCAAACATCATGAACCAACCTGCCCTAATCCAGAAGATCCGCTCGTTTCAGGCTGATACTGGAGAGCCTTTGAGCTTTGGAGCATTTCTTCGCCGGTACAGACTTCGACCTCTCGATGTCTATCAGAGAGGAACGTTCTGCCAGCTTGCTGCTCTCGCCGGCGTGTACCCTGAGATATACGCAGACGGCAGTCTCTTCCCCAAAATCTCGGCGCTCAGGCTGGCTACCCTGGACTCACCGGAGGCGATTGAGTTCATCCAGAGGTTACTCTCCGATCCCTCCTATTCTTCCCGAGAAACCCTCTCTCCTCGTGAAGAACGCGTGCTTGCGCTCTTCTACTACTCGCTGAAAGATGTACCCCTCTCCCATGCAGGTGATGATCTCCGGGAAATATTTCCTGAGGTTTTCGGTCACGATGAGATCCGATGCGAGATCTCCGACCTCCTTGGATACAACAGAGAACACATTGGGTATCCGAAGAAACCTATCGACCCGGGCTTCCCAAACGCCCTTGAACTCCACGCAACCTACACCCGGGCACAGGCTTTTGCGGCTCTCGGGCACTACACCCTGACCGAGAAGCCGGCAGCGGGCAGCCGGGAAGGGGTTGTGCATCTTGGTGATGTGAAGGCCGATGTATTCTTGGTCACCCTGAACAAGACTGAGGAGCACTACTCGCCCACCACAATGTACAAAGATTATGCTGTCAGCGAGCACCTCTTCCACTGGCAGTCCCAGAGCACCACGTCAGTATCATCAAAGACCGGTCAGCGCTACATCGAACATGCACAGCGGGGGAACAAGATTCTCCTCTTCGCCCGCGAGTTCAACAAGATAAATGGCGTCACGCAACCCTACATCTTCCTCGGAACTGCCCGGTACCGCTCCCATGAAGGGAGCCGGCCGATGAGCATCATATGGCAACTCGACCACCCGATGCCGGCGGGCTTCTTCCTGAAGGCAAACAGGATGGTCGCAGGATAACCCCACCGAAACCTACATCTCCGACGCGCAAGAGATAGAGAACCAGAGGGAGGCGTGATACCATTCCGAGAAACCCGGTTGTCCTGGTCCACGGGTGGAAGAGCCACCCCGGCATATGGAACCGCCTCACCCCCCGGCTCTCGGGCGCATCGGTGCCCTTCTGGAACTTTGACCACACAGCGATGCAGGATGCCGGGACCGAGGCGATAGCCGTCGCTCTCCAGGACTACATCCACAAAAAGCGCCGGGAGACCGGATACACCGGCCCGGTCGATGTCGTCTGCCACTCGATGGGAACCTGCATCGCCCGCTACCTGCTTGAGGTTCTCGATGGCGACGCACAGGAAGAGGATATCCGGCTCCTCATCGGTATCGGCCCGCCAAACAACGGGTCAGCGATGGCCGAACTCTTCAACGATCCCGAGCGGGGGCCGGAGGTGATCCGGCGACTTGCCGGCGTCTTTGTGCCACGCGACTACGACCCCGCCGAGGATGTCATCGTCCAGGAGTTCCGGCCCCGGAGCCGGATCGTTGCAGAACTCCGGGCCGCCGGCACCCGCGACGACATCAGATACCGGATCGTCCTCGCCGCAAACCTCACCGCAACACCGGCGTTCTTCCCGATCTTTGACGGCAGGACATGGGAGATCGCTCCGGACGGAGAGTGGCGGACGACGTATGCCGGCGACGGGATCGTCCCCCACTCTGATTCAATCCTCCCCGGCGTGGAGGTCGATATCCTCCCGGAAAACCCGGAAAAACTCACCAGAAACCCGGAGCACTACTGCCACATAGGGCTTGCGAGGAACCCCGAGGTCGTCGCGCGGGTCATGGAGTACCTCCGCGGACCCTGGCGTCCGGACGGCTCACCGCCTCTGTAGAGATTTTCGTGCAGACTCCGCCCAGGCGTCGATCGCCCGCTCCAGTTCTTCTCCGGCCCTCCGTGCCGCTTCTTCGATCGTCTGTGCATCAGATGCGCCGGTCGGGCGGGAACCCGTGCTCCCGGCGACTGAAACCTGCGGCGCGGGCTCGGGATCCTCGACCCACCGCCCTCGCTCAAAGTGGCCTCTCTTCTCACTCATATGCGAGTGATAGATCCGCCTGGAATAAAAACCTGGCTTTTTTGCACGTGCCAGCCATGAACGATACAACCCACCGGGGATATGACAGAAAAACCCCGGACCAGCGGCTGATCGGAATGGGTAGCCGCAACCATGGCGCAGGGGCTTCGGCCGGAAACCCGGGGAAAATTTTTCCATCCGGCGAGAAGAGATCTCAGGTACCATGAACCACGACCTGAAGGCTGCCATCCTCCGCCGGTGCCGGGAGATGGAGATCCCGCTCGTCGGGGTCGCGAGCACGGACCGATGGGAGAACCCGCCGTTTGAGCCCTGGATGCCGGAGGAGTTCTACCCGCAATCGATATTCCCGGGAGCCCGGTCGGTGATCGTCATCGGCCTCCCCGTCCATCTCCCGGTTCTTTCGACCGCTCCATCGATCTACTACCACGAGCTCTACAGGACGATCAATACCCTGCTCGACCAGTACACCTACCGGCTCGCGTCGTTCCTCAACGACCGCGGCTACCCCTCGGCCTTCGTCCCCCGGGATGGCTACGGGGGCATCGAGGCTCTCCGGAAAAACCCTGTCGCATTCTTCTCGCACCGGCACGCCGCACTCCTCGCCGGTCTCGGGACGTTCGGCGTGAACAACGCTCTCCTGACACCTGAATACGGGCCAAGGGTCCGGTTTGGTTCGGTCATCACCGCCGCAGATATCCCGCCCGATCCCCTGCAGGAGGACGATCTCTGCACCCGGTGCATGGAGTGTGTCCGTGCCTGCCCCGCCGGAGCGCTCGATGAGCGGGACTACCCTGAAGGACTCACTGATAAGGCTGCCTGCACCGAGAACAGCGCCAAACTCGCCCGGCGCCATATATCCCCCTGTGGCATCTGCATCGCTGTCTGCCCGGTGGGGGAGGACCGGCAGCATTACGGTGACGAGGGACCGCAACACCGCCGGGCCAGGGAGCACGTGCAGAGGTATGGCGGGTTGTAAGACCCGCTCATTCCTGTTCCTGCTTCACCTTTCCTGTCAACCGCTCCACCAGATCGGGCGCCCGGTCTTTGAGTCCGAACCCGATGATGATGGCGATCGCAGCCCCGAGCCCGAGCGCAAGTCCCCAGGCGAGCGGGACGACGAAGACGTAGATGATCGAGAGATCGATCAGGAGCTGCTGGAGCGCGAGTATGACGATGACGAAGTAGAGGAACGCCCGTAGAGCCATCGCGACCATCCCGAAACCCTCGATCCTCCGCGTCTCCCCCATATCATCAAGGAAGTCCATGAGCCAGTCGATCAGGATGAGCCCGACGACAAGGATCAGGATAAACGCGATGATGTTTGGTATGTAGGCCACGATTGCTCCGACCGCCGCAGTCAGGGGCGCGATCTGGAGGACGCCGACCGCCGCGAGGATCGCTATGAGGTAGATGAGCCAGCGGACGATGAGATCGAATAATCGGACGATACTGAGCCCTGACTTCTCGATATGCTCCCCGACCGCTGTCTTCCTGAGGGCATCGTCGACGCCGACCCGGTCGAGAACCCCGGCGACGATCCTCCCGAGAACGCGCCCGAGGATCCAGCCGATGATGAGGATGATGATTGCTGCGATGATGTTTGGCAGAAACAGAACGATGTTGCGAATCAGTTCCTGAACTGGTTCAAACGGCGCCAGCACCTGCGCCGTGATGTCTTCATTTGCCACGGTATATCACCGGGGCAAGGGTGTAGCGAGTACTATATTAATCTGATGTCCCGACAGGGTTCTGGTGGAGAGAACCCCGGGCGCCCGGCCGGTCAGGAACTGGTCGCTCCTGAAACCTGCCTCTCCCTCGTGTGGCGGTGCATGAGTGCAAGCACCGCCGGCATCACGACGATCGCGCCCATGAGCGAGAACCCTACAGATATTACTGTCACGATCCCGAAGTTGCTGACGATGTTGAACGTAGAGAGGATGAGCGCCGAGAACCCGAAGACCGTCGTCAGTCCCGAGACCGTCACGGCGATCCCGATCTTCTGCACAGCGGTCTGGATGGCGTCAAGGAACTCCATGCCCCGGGCGAGCTCCTCTTCGCACCGCTCCATGATCAGGATGGTGTACTCGGATGCGACACCGATCGTCATCGACCCGAGGACGGCGGTCAGCGGGGTGTAGTCGAGGTTGAGGAGGTACATGATCGCCCCGTTCCAGCCCACGATGAAGATGATCGGGATCACCGGTGAAGCGGCTGAGAACTTCCTGTAGACGATGACCAGGAATCCGAGGATGAACGCAAACCCGATCACCGTCATGAACGTCCTCGAATCGCTGATATCATCCATAACGGCAGCAAACATCTCCATCTCGCCGGTGATCTTCACCGTCACGCCGGCAGGCGGATGATTCCACGCCGCATCGCTCTGCATCCTCTTGACGAGATCGCGGGCGACGCTCATCTCCATATCGACTGTCGAGAACTCAAGCACCGTCTCCATATTCCCGTTGAGGTGGCGCTTCAGGGACGCCTCCGGGATCCTTGCGAGGACATCATCGACCTCTGCCCGGGTCGAGGGCAGCACCCCGCCGTTGTACTCCCGGATCAGGGTTGTGATGCTCGTAACCCCGGTGATCTTGTCGTTATGTTCTGGTTCGTAGACCCCGAACTGATCTATCCAGTCGAGCGCCTCAGGGGAGAGGACGTCGTCTGCGATCACGATGACCGGGATGGTTCTCGTCGAGCCCATCGCCCGCCCGACCTTCTCCAGGTTCTGGAGAGCGGGCATATCCGAGGGGACGAACGTCTTCTCATCTGCGCTGATGGGGACACTCTGGTCGAGGTAGTAGCCTCCGGCCGCGACCAGGGCGAAGAGCAGGATGATCGGGATCGGGTGTTTTGCGACGGTATAGGCCAGCCGTCCGAGGAATCGGTTATATCGCTCGATAAGAGAATTGTCGGGCTTTTCGGAGGAATCGGCCTCCTTCTTTGGCCGGTAGCGGGTGATGATCGCAAAGACCGGGACGATGATCAGCGCCGCGATGTAGCAGGAGGCGACCCCGATGGCGCAGACCATCCCGAAGTCCGCCACCATCGGCACCGGCGCAAAGAACATGGCGATGAACCCGAGCGATGTCGCCAGCATCGCTATCAGGACCGAAGGACCGAGGTTCACGACCGTGGCCCATATAGCATCCGGTATCGTTTTGTGCCGGATCTCCTCATCAAACCGGGCCTGGAACTGGATCGCATAGTCGATCCCGATCCCGATCAGCACCGGGAACGCCCCGACAACCACCATGCTGACCGGGATCCCGAATAAGCCCATGAACCCGAAGGTCATGATGAGCCCGGTAGCAACAACCCCGACCGGGAGGAGGCGGTAGCGGACATGGGAGAAGAGGAGAGAGACTGCAAGCACCATGAGGAGCATGGCCGCAAGGATCAGCAGCCCCATCTGTGCCCCTATCTCGTCTCCCATCTCTTTTGCGAACGCCGGACCGCCGGAGACCGTGACCGTGAGACCCGGCGGGGGCTCTGATATGCGGATGGCAGACTCGATGCTCCCGAGAACCTGTTTCTGGGCATCCATGGAGACGCCCGGCTCGAGAGTGATGCTGCTGAGGGTTATGAGGTCTGAGGGCATCATCTGCTCGACGAGTTCCGGGGGGGCCCCGGCGATTATCCAGTCGATCTCCGCTTTAGATGATGGAAGGGTGCCGTCGTACGCCTGTTTGAGGAGATCCACAACGCCGGTGACCCCGGCGACGTAACGCTCGTTCCTGAGATCCTCCTGGAGGTCATCGATGTACCTGAGGATATCAGGATTTTTGACACTGTCCGCCTCGTATATGAGGATGACGGCATCTGAGCCGTAAGTGTGCTTGTAGTGGGCGAGGAGCGCGCCACGGGGGGTGGCTTTATCGATGTAAGTGTCGTCGCCGGTCTCCATCGTGACCATCGAGAGCCCGAAGAGCGCCAGGATGAATATGGCTACAGCGACACCGGCGACGGCCCAGGTGTGGTCGTTGATGGCTTTTGCGAGCCATTCGTAGGGGTTCTTCACGCACGCCCCTCCCGGCCGGTCGGTGGATGCGCTCGATCTCCATGTTCGTTAAGGATAGCGGGAATCAATTGCAGGGGTTTTCCCATGAATTGTTTGCAGTTCGTGGCAGTCTTCACCGCCGCTGTAAGAGAGATCGGGAGCGACGGCGCTATGCAATATCTATCTACATTGTGGTAATGGCGCAGAACCATGGGTCCATATGGGCCGGTCCTGCTGGCGGTCACAGTATTCATGGATCTCCTCTAACTCGGGTGTGGCATGTCTGCGGGGGTAACGTATTTATCGGGCCAGATATGAATCTGCCGCAACCCTGGCGGGGATCAGTCTTTGCGGTGACGCACCCGGGTTAGTTCTTCTCATTGGACAGGTATACAGGAGAGATGAGGGTATGTGCATTCTTCTGTATCGCCGACCCGGATGAAATGGTGTGGGCGGCTCAGGCCAGGCCTGAGCCTGCCGCGAGGGTCGCGTTTCCCGGGCATGCAGATGGAAGGATGTTCCTTATCTCTTGAAGCGTGGGTATCGTCAGGGATTATCCGACACTGTACTGTCGCCCGTTGTTCCTGGTGATCGGCCGATTACGTGCTGCCCTGTCCGTCATCGCCGGGACACCTGTCCCGCCGATGGAGGTGGAGATGCCCGGGTAGGTCCTCGAACGTGGACCTGCTGAGTGGAGTCTCATGGATTTAAGGTTGGTCTCCGGTGGACTCGCCATGCGAGGAGATGGTCTCTCTCGCCACTGTAATCATCTTGTTCCGCAGACCATAAATCTGGTGCAACCAAATAGAGGTGCAATGACTGCTGAGGTTATACCCGGGCTCCGGGCTTTCGGGATGAACGAGTACGAGGCGAGCGTCTACTCTTCGCTCGTCGGGCTGCAGAAAGCGACTGCCCGCGATATCCATGAAGTGAGCGGCGTCCCCCGGGGGCGGATCTATGAGATCTTAAACGATCTGGCCCGGCGGGGATTTATCGGGGTGGAAGAGGGTTCCCCGACATCGTACTACGTGCTGGATATCGATCAGGTCTTCGATCGTCTCAGGGAGGACTATATCCGCTCCCTCGAGGAGGTCCGGGAAGCGCTCAAGAGCCTCTCGGTCAAACCGCGCCTCGTCCCGGACTCGTTCTTCATCCTCCGGAGCGACTGGGCGATCGAGAACCACATCACCTCGCTCCTCCGCCGGGTGAAGAAGAGCATGGTGATCCTCTGCTACAACCCGGAGTTTCTCCAGAGGTACTACACGGCCATCAAACCGCTTGAACGTAAGATCGACCTCTACATCGTCGTGCGGAAGAGCGAGGAGTACGCGGGCATCAACCTCCCGATATATGAGGCCCGGGGGACCGTCATCGATCTCCTGGAGACCCACCCGGTGAACAGGCCGGCGGAGGACGGTCTCCGGCGGGAGGAGTGCGCTATCCTAGTCGACGGCCAGGATTTCCTCGCGATCGCAACGGCAGGTTCAGGCCGGCACGCTATGATCGGATCAGACATGCCGCTTATAGGCTACCTGCAAAAGACGATCGTCGAGCGGCTCCGGGAGGCGTGAGGGGGGAAAACCTGTCCCTCACGAATTTACCGGATCGGCGACTTTCCCCATAAAGAGGATCGTGCCGGAGTCCTTATCGATGATCAGGAAGACGAACGGGTGATCGGCCCGGAATACGGGTGTGGTATCAGGGCGTACGCTTGTTATGCCCACGACCACCCCGGTCGCCGCCGCGGCCTCGGTCCCCTCCTCATTCACGTCGACGAATGCCTTGTGGACGACCCCGGATATGGAGAGCTCCCGTGTCCCATCCATCCCCGAGAAGTCGGCGGTATCGGTGAACGCCGTTGGCATCCCCATCGCGGCGAGCGTCCCGGGGAGGCTGTACTCTGTCTCAAGCGTGAACTTCGGGAATGATACCTTCACCCGCTGCTCGACCAGCGACTGCCGGATGGTCGTGATCGCCTCCGGGTCGAGAGCATCCCGGGCGGCCGTCAGGTCATCATCCTTCGGGAGGAGGACGAGCATCGCAAGTTCGCTTCCGTTTCTATGGGCATACGGCATCTCGAGCACCTGGAGGGCATCGGTCTCGTTGTAGCCGTATATGGCGTCCTCATCCATCCGGTGCATCATAGGGACTGTCACGGTCTTCTCCGGCCCGACCCGGAACTCATCATCCCGGGTCTTCTCCGGATCGAACTGCTTCACCCAGGTGCCCTTGAAGTAGATCGCGTTTGTGATCACAAGCCGGGTCATGGGATCGATCGAGCCTGCCGGCAGGAGGTCTCGGATCCGGTCTTCGGTCTTCTCCTCGACCCAGCGGTTGATGGTCGCGCGCGACCCCTCGGGGTCGCCTATGAAGTCGAGGTTCTTCGCATCCGCCGAGTACCAGCGTCTGGCCACATCGACGTACCCGGGGAGGAAGGTGTACGTCTTCTCGGCCCAGAGGGCGTTTGCGGTGCGGAGGGTGTAGTTCTCATCGCCGCTGTTCAGGCCGGCATCGATCGTCGCAAACCCCTCTCGCCGGATGGTGTCGTCTGCCGGGAGGTGGAGTGTCGCCCGGATCTCATCAGCGGTCGTGCCCCGGGCACCCTCACCGGTGATCGCAAGGGCTGAGGAGATGCTGTAGGGCGAGAAGAAGATGTTCTTGCCAACGTACTTCGGGTCGTCTGCGAGCCGGTGATAGAGGTCAAGAGCGAACCGGGTGTTTCCGGCCGCCACGTCGCCGGGATCGCTGGCCGGCGTCTCCTCCCCGGCGGGAGGGGTTATATTCTCAG
>JAAYND010000164.1 GCA_012521035.1 Methanomicrobiales archaeon | reverse complement strand
GGTGATGGTCCTTGCAACGCCGCTGGCCGCTACGGGAGCTGCGAGTGCAAAGATCAGGATGCAGAGGAGTGCTGTTTGCTCTGGTCTCATTGGAGGGAGCTTTATTGTTAGATATTAAATATATTGTTATTTGTATTACTTCGTGAGAGTCATTTTGAATAACTACATATGTTTGTGTGTATTTCTCGCCCTTGTCTTCACTGCGGTGTCGGCAGCGGTGCGACAGAGGATTTCAGTCTCAGACTGCAGAACCCTGAAACACCTCGACAAAGAGATCAACGGGGCGCTTGATTCCGCCAATAGCACCCGGTCCGTGTTTTGCGGCCCTTATTCAGGATCCCCTGACGGTGTATCGAATTCGGCAAGAAGTGCCTGCACCCTTGGCTCGAGGGCCGGGATCTCGTTCTGGAGAATATCCCCGACGATCCTCCAGTCGATCTCAAAATACGCATGGATCAACTTGTCCCGCGAACCGGCAATCAATCGCCAGGGAATCTCCGGGTATTGTACTTTCAGGGAGTCAGAGATGTTCTTCGTCGCTTCCCCGATGATCTCGATGGAACGGACGATTGCACGTTGCCGCACCGGATCTGCAAGCAGCCTCTCATACGTCAGTTCCCTGCCGACTTCACGGAGAAATGCAATCTCGTCCGCTATGTGCCGAAGAAAGAGATCGTCACGCCTCATACCAGATGATCTCCCGCTCGATGGATGACCGGAGGTGCCGGCTGAGCCCCTGTTCGGTGACGAGGTCCACCCGGCGGCAAAAGAGATCCTCAAGGTAGAACGCGAGTTCCATGAAGTTCCGGAACGTCGTCCGTCCGGGTGCAAACTCGACCAGCACGTCCACATCGCTCTCGGGTCGGTCAGCGCCTGAGGCGGTCGACCCAAAGAGGCCAATCTTCGCCACGCCGAACCGCTCCCGGAGTAGCGGGAGTGCTTCTTCCAGCCTCTCAGCGAAGATACTCTTCTTCTCCCGGCGGACCTGAGATTCCATACGGGTTCTGCCCCCTCCTGATGGTACCTGGGAGCGAGGAGATGATGAAGATTATCCTGCGGTAATGGAGATGAGTATCAGGGCTCCTTGATCTGATCGTCTGGCGCACGTTGTTTGAGCAATCTCAGCAAAGAGCCCGTTTTAGCAGGCAACATATGGAGTTATTCGTCTCCGCGGGAGATCCCCCACGTTTACCCACGAGTTCTATGGAAACATGGCGATCGATGGATCTCCGGCGCCTGCCGGGCCGTCATCACCACCATGATCGGGGAGATCGATCGAGACGGCGAAAGCCGGAGATTACGGCAATTCCAGCCGGCACAAAGGGAACCACCTGGCGGTCAGTGCGATCGAAGACCTCAGCGAAGAGACGATCACCCTCCTGGTCAACGGATGGGCGGCGCGGGAGACGGCAACCCTCATGTCAGACGGCGCGACCCGCCTGGATCTCTCCGCTGTCGGGGGGCCCGGCCCAAGCCCCGCCACCACCTCAACCCCGTCAACACCGGCGGCGCCCGCCGGAATTCCGCCGTCCCCCCTCAGAACAGAAGAAAGACCAGCGCGACCGTGAGCACCTTCGCGGCCATGCTCACTGCGTAGGTGGCCAGCGAGATCCGAACCCCGAACCGGCCGAAGAGTGAGAGGTAAAGCGGCACGGAGTACTTGATGTAGATCATGGTGATGACCACCATGCTCCCGAGGACGAGCGTCACAAGCGCCGTCTCAAGTGAGAGAACGCTATCGGCAAGCAGGGATGCGACGATCGCATACCCCGCTGAGAAGTGCAGGAACTGGGCCACAAGCGCTGCGGCGCTCTCACCGGGGAGGCCGACGGCCTGGAAGAGCGGGTCGAACGCGGTGGCGACGCCGGCCATGATGCCGGTAGAGGTGAGAAGAGAGAAAAGTATCAGCGCGGCCAGGGTGACAGGAACAACCCGCCGGAGCGTCGGGACCGCCTTCCTGCACCCGGCGAGCACGACCTTCCGGTTGAGCGCAAGAGCGGCCGCGGGTGCAGGAGAGACGGGGGAAGGGGCGTGCCCGGAACCCACAAGAAACCGGCGGCTGTAGAGGAGGGCAAAGAGTGCCTGGATGCCGCTTGAGAAGAGGTTCAGCCCGGTGTAGATCCCTCCAACGACGGGGCCGAGAAGGATCAGGGCCGTGGGGAGCTGGACGCGGAAGAGCGACTCCCCGAGCACTACCGGGAACGTACCCATGAGGAGAACCGGGATCACCTCCCGCTCCGCCACCTTCCCGTCGCGGTAGTATTCGGCGAGCATCGACTTGCCCGCCGTGGAGTTGACCCCCATCGCGACGATCGAGAGAACGCAGGCGTTGGAGAGGCCGGAAACCCTGCAGAATGGCCCGGTAAACGATGAGAGCCGGGAAAAGATCCCGGTCTCGGCGAGGATGTTTGCAACGATGATGCCCACGGTTACCAGCAGGACGGCGGTCACTGCAGAGGAAAATACCCGCACGGCCCTACCCTGCCCAGAATACCATCTTTTGTTCTCCCGGACGTGACCTGCACCAGTATTACAGTCTATTACAATTTATATAATAAGTATTCATTGCCGGCGGGTTAATTTTGAGAACTGACCATCCGCTGGCACATTTGTGACTAGCATTGCCTGGAGAGATGTTTTATGCGCCAATCCGGTAGATCTTCCCTCTGGCCCGGCCAGCCCCACTCATCTGAGCGTTCCAGTAATCCATTCGTTTCGAGATTTTTTATATGATATTATTAAATACGATTAAATAGTACAAAATTTTAAACCTACCTTAAAAGGTGTTATTTAATCTCCCTGCCCGGTGACATCCGCGATGTAAATCCAATGAAAAGGATGACCTCTAGAGGTATCAAGAGGGATGCCGGGGAGGTTCCGGATGACGCATCGGTGATTGGATGTTATCTGAAAAGGTGTTGATATGTATCTTAAAGGAGTGATGCGAGCATCACTGCTCCTTGTTCTGCTGTCGTGCGTGGTAGGGGTGGCCTCAGCTGACGACTGGGTGGGCGGCATCCCGCTTGAGACGGTACAGACCGGCACCGTGACCGGCGACCTCTGGTTCGACCTTGACCCGGCACCGGACTGGGGGGAACAGGACGTAACCAGGACCTTCACGCTGCCGTCGGCCGCGGTCGAGGAGGAAGGCCGGATCACATGGGCCCGGCTCTATGTCTCGGCATACTGCGGGCACATGCAGAACGACTATGACTTCTGGATCACCAACCGGTTTGACGGTGACGGTGACGGCGAGTACGAGCACGTATGGGAGGAGGCCGGGCACTCCGGGTTTAATTACGTTCTGGATCCATGGACCTGGGAACCTCTTGGAAACGACAACACCGCGCTTGGCGGCGGTCCAAACGATCCGTACAGACTGATCAACGATCACGAGAACCGGGTTACGAGCGACTACTTCATGTGGTATGATGTGACCGACCTGATCAAGAACCGGACAGTCAGGGTCAACGTCAATACAGCTGGTTCGTTTGATGGCCGGATCAAGGTCATCAGCCTGGTCGTCGCCTACGACGACCCATCGTCCACCACAGAGACCACCTACTGGGTGAACCAGGGGCATGATGTCTGCTCTTATTATGCGGAGGGCAATTTTGGCGAGACTGCTGTCGGGAGAACGACATTTGATACCGGCGACCTCTCTGAGTTTGATTCCGCTCACCTGACCGTCAGTTACATGGCGAGCAATAGCGGCTACTACGGGTTCCCCACCGATGACAACGATTTCAAATACACCGGAGGCACCCCCCCGGTTGAGGGGACGTTCACCGATGCGCTCGACCGCACCCCCGACATCCAGGGGCCTTATTTGGGCGTTATATCCTGGGACGTGACCGAAAAGGTCGCCGGCAGAAGTGAAGTCACACTTGCCTACTCCCGTGATTTCGCGGGTACAGGGACCGGTGAATTCTACAAGCTCCCGCTCGCCCTCCTTGTCGTGAAGAAGACTCCCCCACCACCGGTCGCGAACTTCAGCGCAAACGTCACCTCCGGCGACGCCCCGCTCACAGTCCGGTTCATGGATGAATCAATCGGTGATCCAACTTCGTGGGAATGGGACTTTGGTGATGGAGGAAATTCGACTGAAAAGAACCCGGAATACACCTACAGGATCCCCGGCACCTATACCGTCAGTCTCACGGTCAGCAACGATGCGGGCACGAACACCAGCGCAAAGACCGATTACATCAGGGTCACCGACCCTGCCGGCCCCCTCTCCGCAGACTTTGAAGCGAACACTATCGCGGGGGAGATACCGCTCACGGTCCGGTTCACGGACAGGTCGACCGGCGCTCCGACCTCGTGGGAATGGGACTTCGGCGACGGTGGAAATTCGACCGATCAGAACCCGGAATACACCTACGAAATTCCCGGCATCTACACGGTCACCCTGAATGCATCCAGAACGGATGATTTCAATACCACCGTTAGGGTAAATTACATCAATGTTACGGGTCCGCTGCCGACCGCAAACTTCGGCGCAAACGCAACCTCCGGAATTGCACCCCTCACGATCAACTTCACCGACATCTCCACGAATAGTCCGACCTCGTGGAGCTGGACGTTTGGAGACGGGAATACTTCGGATGAGCAGCACCCGGTTCATACGTATACCCACCAGGGGGCCGGGCGAAACCGCTACAACGTCTCCCTCACTGTCACAAACGAATTTGGCTCTGACTCCCTGAATAGAATACATTATATAACCGTCGATCCGCCGGCGAAGACAGAGGATATCTCAGGAAAGATCAACCTGAACGGATCGGTGAACGAGACCTTCATCATCGCCTATGAAAACAGTATCAACCTCACCGTGCCCGAAGGCACCGTCGCGACGGTGAACAACCAATCGATCACAAACCTCTCTCTCAGTCTGGCCACACTTGAGGCCATCCCGGCTCCGCCTGGCGAAACAACGATAGTCGCAGGGGATAAGGTGTTCATCCTCGGGCCGGAGGGTGCGAGGTTCGACCCTGCGGTTCAGGTCAGCATCTCCTTCACCGAAGATGAATGGGGTCGTCTCTTTGGTGCAAGAAACGATACAGCGATCCAGCGGTTCAGTAACGGTACATGGACACCCCTGGAGGGACAGACGAAGAACGAGACTGCACGGACGATCACCGGATGGGCGGACTCATTCAGCATCTTTGCCTCTATCACCGTCAGCAGGGGGGGCGGTAGCAGTGGCGGTGGTGGAGGGGGTAGCAGCGACTACAGAAATATCGACCTCTCCATCGAGGGCATGGTAAACCCCCGCCCTGCAAACGCGGTATCCACCAATCAGCCGAATGTGGTCATGATCCCCAACATAAAGAACCTGGGTGCCGATGCCGTCGGAGAGTTCACCGTCGCCCTGTATGCAAGCGACGTGGACGATGGGAAGAAACCTGTCGCCACGACCTCGGTCGAGGGGCTTGCCGGCGGCAACCAGACCACCATCTCCATCGTCGACCCAACCCTCAGGAAGACGGAAGGCGGCACCGTTACCTACAGGGTGGTGATCGACCCTGACGGGAAGATCCAGGATACCGACAGGTCCAACAACAAAAAATCCAGTCTTCCAAAGCCCATCAAACACAACGGCTACAATGGCAAGCGCTGGCAGGGCGGGAGCGATATCACCACCTACAGAACACACGATATCCACGGAGGTCTCATCCACTCCTTCGGGGATAGCCGCTACCGCTCAGGGAGCTTCGCACAGGGGTGGACAGAGTTTTCCGTCACCTGGACAGCAGACGACCTCCCTCTCCCTTCAGGTGCCGCGGTGGTTGAGGCTCGACTCTACGTACCCTACACCTGGGACAACTCCGATGAAGTGAAGCATACCTCCCTCACCTTCAACGGTGTTCCCATCAAACTTCAGGCGTGGTACCATGACATCTCCAACATCGGTGCTTATCACGATCACGCATACGGTCTCCTCACCTACGATGTGACCTCCGAGTTCCGGAAAAACAAACAGAATGTCGCGAAGTTCAGCCGCAAGAATGAGGATGCAAAGCTCTCGATGGGCGGTTTCACCCTCGCGGTGGTCTATGAGGATCCATCCGCCGTTCGAAGACTGATCTTTCTAAATGAGGGGTTCGATATCCTGGGGGTCGATGAGATCAATTACGGCACCACCCCGGAGAGGACGATCGCGTATGTGCCATTTTCCGGTCCTGCGATCGATCTCGACCAGGTCTCGCGGGCGGAACTGACTACGTTCGTTCCCTGGGGAGATAACTATGAGGGGAACCTCTACGTGAACGGTAACCGGGTCGCATCGAACGTCTGGGACTTCGGATCAGCCGGGGGGCCACAGGTAGCCGTAGATACCCGCGATGTCTGGAATCACCTCAAACCTACCGGGAATGAAGTGGCGATCCAGAGCACCCCTGTCGGATTAACGCCGCTGATGGCGGTATCCCAGCAATTCCTGG
>JAAYND010000163.1 GCA_012521035.1 Methanomicrobiales archaeon | reverse complement strand
TTGGTGGCGCAGTCATCGGCCTTAAGGTGAATGGCCTTGATATCTCCTACCGCGAGAACCTTATCCTGCGGGTGAACTACTTCATCGGCTACGTACTCTCCGGCAGGTACTTTGAGATCGACAGGAGTGAGGGACGATCGTGACCGGGGTACCTTTGTTCCCTTAATAGAGACGTTGTGAAGTTTGTTGAACTGTTACACCTTCCCTCGCGCGAAGTTCAGTGGCCTCGCCGCAGAGGGGGTCTCAGTGCTCGATCTTTCTGATGTGCTCGATAGCGCTCTCAGCGAGCTTCTCCCTCCCCTGCAGTTCAGCGACATCGCGTATCGCCTCAAGCATATGGACGGAGTCCTCAAGAAAACTCAGGATATCTGCGGGGTAGAGATCGATCCCGTACTCTTCGAGAAGGTGGGCGCTGATCTGGCGGTGATCAAGCCCCATCTCCCGGAACTCGATGATCGTGAGGGTGAACTTCCGCTCCGGGCACCCACAGAAGGGATTACTTTTGCACTCACAGTCCATGAAGTCGCGGAAAATTGCCAGGAGCTGCTCGCGCGTCCGGCGATCGAGCCCCTCAAAGTTTATCGCTCTTCCCAGAGATTCAAGAAACGCACCCGAAAAAACATGGTCGGGGAGCCGGAACCCCGCCGCCCGTTCGAGTTTCCGTGCTGCCCGAAATCTGGCTCTATCTGCGATCACGATGCCTCTCCAGGCACCTCATCGAACTTCGCAAGCGATTTCATGGCGTTACTCATGGTCTCGATCTCGATGAGCCATTCGTCAAAGAGGCCCGGGTTCTCCATATCATCCTTGATGTATCTTGCACAGCAGGTGGCGCCGTCGATCACGGCAGCCCCGATATCCGCTGCAATCTCAAGCGCCTCCTCGAGTTCATCCTCGCCGAGGGCGCGGCCTTTCTTCACGAGTGCCTTGATGTCCCTGTCAAACCCGCCATCGAGGTAATTCCGGCAGGCGGTGAAGAGCACCAGCAAGGAGAGCTGGAGCGACCCGATGATCTCCTCAAGTTCTCCCTCAGGAAGCCCTGACATAACGATTATCTCCACATCGGTGAGCTTCGCCGTGGCCTCATCTCTTGTGAGACGTTCATTCTGGTAGAGGCGGATGATCTTCAAGACGGAGAGGGTGATATCCTCGGCGAAGGCGTAGAGCATCTGCTCCCCTTCAGAGACATCTTCACCTGCGGCGGGCTCAAAGTTGGCGCCCTCCAGTGTTGTTATCCAGTTGTCCCAGCGTTCCTGGTTATAAAAAATATAGAAGAGTTTCATGGGCTCTGCCTGTTTGGCTTTCGCTTTCTTCGCCATCAGTACACATTCGGAGTGCCTCTTTTAAAAATCATTTGTTCTTCGGGCAGGAGGCGGAACTGCTGTGATCCGCGAAGATTCATCTAGAGTAAATGAACATAAGCTAGAGCAGATGGTAAGTGTTTGCGGGCTTGATGCAGTCCTCGAGTCCTGTGCACCCGTTGCGATCGCGCTCTCAGGGGGGACGGATAGCTCTGTCCTGATGGCCAGCGCCCGGCGCCTGGGTATCAGGGCGATCGCGATCAGTGTCGATACGGGCCTTGCCCCCCCGGGCGAGCTTGCGGCAGCGCGAGAACTTGCAGATCGCCTGGGTATCCCGCACATCACGATACCGCTTGATATGCTCGCTATCCCCGTGGTCCGGGAGAACCGGCCTGATCGCTGCTATGTCTGCAAGCGGGCGATGATGGAGGCGATCGTCCGCGAGGCAGAGCGGCGGGGGTACCGGACGGTCGTCGACGGAACCCATGCTGATGACCGGCCTGGAGTGCGCCCGGGGATACGGGCGCTCCGTGAACTCGGCATAAGGAGCCCGTTTGCGGAGTGCGGTATGGGGAAGGCAGATATCGAGACGCTTGCGACGGATCTCGGTGTTGCCGTCCGCCCGCCATCGGCCTGTCTTGCGACCCGCATACCCACCGATGAGACGATCACGCGGGAGTCTCTCGCGCTCGTGGGGACGGCCGAGGCCCTCATCGCACAGGAGATCCCGGGGACCATACGGGTCCGGTGTAGCGGCCGCCGGGCCACGATCGAGGCCGATCCGGCATACCATGGGAGGCTGGAAGACCTGATCGATGCAGTAAAGGACCTCGGGTTCTCCGAAGTGGTGATCGCGTGCGGGGGTTACAGGGAAGGAGGTGCGGATTCGTGAGTGCAGTGATGGTCAGGTATGGCGAGGTCTTCCTCAAGAGCGAGTCGGTGAAGCGGCGGTTCATATCGATCATGACGAAAAACATCAGGCTTGCCCTGGAGGCCGAAGGGCTCTCTCACCAGATCGAGACCCCCCGGGGAAGGATCCTGATCTCCGGTGATGCGCCTGAACGTATAGCTGAGGTGGTTACCCGGATATTCGGGGTAGTGAGTGCCAGTGTCTGCACAACAACCACCCCCGATATCGCCGGGATCTCTGCTGCTGCCGTGAAACACGCAGAGCGCCGTCTCCGGCCCGGAATGTCGTTTGCGGTCCGGGCGCGCCGGTCGGG